>NZ_JBQSUZ010000004.1:0-227747 GCF_052375975.1 Halomonas sp. TP35
ATCCCCCGGGGCTTAGCCCTCGGGGGATTTTTTTATGCGTGGAATCAAAAACTATGCCTACAAAAAAGCCCTGTCGCGCCTCTCGCGACAGGGCTTTTTGGCTTTATGGCGAGCGAACTAGCCGCAGATCGCCTCCAGCGCTTCGATCAGGCTATCCATCTCATCGTCAGTGCCGATGGTAATGCGCAGGAAGTTGTTAAGCTCCTGCGTATTAAAGTGGCGCACTAAAACGCCGCGTTCGCGAAGGCCCGCAAATAGCTGAGCGCCTGCATGCTCAGGGTGCTGGGCAAGCACAAAATTGGCCTTGGAGGGTAATACCTCAAATCCTAATGCTTCAAGACGCTGACGGGTGCGTTCACGGGTTGTAACCACGCGCTCCCGGCTTGCGTTAAAGTGCGCTTTATCGTCAAGTGCAGCAATACCCACTAGGCTTGCCAGGCTATCTACCGGATAGGAGTTAAATGAGTCCTTAACGCGGTGCAGGCCGTCAATCAACTCCACTGAGCCAATGGCATAGCCTAAGCGTAAGCCAGCCAGGCTGCGAGATTTGGAGAACGTGCCCGTTACCAGTAAATTCGGATAGCGATCAATTAATCCAATCGCGCTTTCGGCGCCAAAGTCGACATACGCTTCATCAACTAATACAACGCGATCCGTTACCCGCTTGAGTAGTGTTTCAATATCCTCAAGCGAATGCGCATGCCCGGTAGGCGCATTCGGATTGGCAAAAATCACTCCGCTACGCGCCGACGCGGCCCCTAGCGACTCCAAATCAACTTCCCACTGCGCATTGAGAGGGTGAGTGCGTAGCTCAACGTTATACAGGTTGGCGTATACCGGATAAAAACTATAGGTAATCGACGGGGCATCAAGCGGTGCGCCGTGACAGAAGAAGGCTTGAAAAGCCAGCGCTAGCACCTCATCTGAACCATTGCCCACAAATACCTGCTGGTTTTCAACGCCGTACGTTTCAGCAAGTTTTGCACGCAGTGCGGCAGACGTTGGGTCGGGATAGAGACGCAAATGGTCAGTCGCGTAGTCACGTAGTGCCTGGCCGACGCCCGGCGCTGGCGGGTAAGGGTTTTCATTGGTATTGAGCTTGATAATACGCTCACGCGGCTGCTCCCCAGGTATATAAGGGGTTAGCGCCTTAACAGCGGGACTCCAGTATTGGCTCATGAGGGTAACCTGATTATCCTTGCATAATAGGCCATGGTCGCTTGATGCTCGCTTAAGCGCAAGCATTCCCCTTACAATCAGGGGTGTGCGTTGCACCTTGTAACGGTTATGCTGTCATAATCGCGCGAAAGAAATGTATGACCAACACGATAAGGAGACACCCCATGCAATTCAGGAGTTTGCTAGCCGGTTCGGCTATGTTGGCATTGTTGGCAGGCTGTGCGACCGGCGGCCCTTCGGCCCAGGAAAGTGACGCAGGCGTTAGCGCGTCACAACAGCGCTATCAAGGCACACTGCCTTGCCGTAACTGTGATGGTATTGATCTGGACGTTACCATGGTGGGCGAAGAAATAAGCACACCTGATGAGCGTACTTTCACACTGGATGCGACGTATCGCAATCACCCTCAAACACCTCCCCCGGAAAACTACGCAGGTAACTGGGAAGTGCTGAGCGGCACGCCGTCTGATCCCGATGCCTCTGTTTACGAGTTGACGCCCAATGGCGACGGCCAAATTTACTACTTTCAGCGTATTGATGAGCGTACGCTGGAGCTAATTGATCCAGAGCGTCGTCGCTTTGAAAATGGCGAAATGTTGCAGTTACAGCGTCAGTAAGTGAGCAGTAACATCCTAAGGCGGCCATTGGCCGCCTTTTGTATTTTATAGCCTGGTAATAGTGACAAAGAGTTAACAGCAACGGGAGTATCAGTGCGGTGGCTAAAGCCAAAAGTGCCTTTGTATGTACAGAGTGTGGCGCGGAGTATCGCAAGTGGCAGGGCCAGTGCTCCAGTTGTAGCGAGTGGAATACGCTGAGCGAAATTCGCCTGGCCAGTGCGCGGCCCGGAAGCGGAAGCAGTGGGTCAGGCCGGGGAGGCTATGCGGGAGACCTCTCCCGAGATGTGGTTGATTTAAGCAATGTCGATTTAAGTGAAGTGCCGCGACTGAGCTCCACCTTTAACGAGTTTGACCGTGTATTAGGCGGTGGCTTGGTACCGGGTTCTGCGGTACTGCTTGGGGGCAACCCAGGTGCGGGCAAGTCCACGCTATTGCTGCAAACGGCCTGTAAGCTGGCCCAGCAACGGCGCATCCTGTATGTCACGGGTGAAGAGTCGTTGTCTCAGGTTGCCATGCGTGCCCATCGCCTACAGCTGCCTACCAACGGCTTGAAAATGCTTGCGGAAACCAGCGTTGAGACCATCTTGGCCGTGGCTGAGCGTGAGAAGCCTGAAATATTGGTGATCGACTCTATCCAAACCATGCATCTGGAGGACATTAGCTCGGCACCGGGCGGGGTAGCCCAGGTACGTGAGTCCGCCGCGGCGCTTACCCGCTTTGCCAAGCAAACCAATACGGTGCTGTTACTGGTGGGCCATGTCACCAAAGATGGCACGCTGGCAGGCCCCAAGGTGCTTGAGCATATGATCGATGCGTCGCTTTTGCTGGAAGGTGGCGCTGACTCCCGCTTTAGAACCCTGCGCGGTCAGAAGAACCGCTTTGGTGCGGTTAATGAGCTGGGCGTCTTCGCCATGCTGGAGCAAGGCTTAAAAGAGGTTAAAAACCCCAGTGCCATTTTCCTCTCGCGTCAGGAAGAGCAAGCACCAGGCAGTCTTGTCATGGTGGTGTGGGAAGGTACTCGCCCTATTCTTGTCGAAGTACAGGCGTTGGTAGATGAATCCGCCTTGGGAAACCCTCGCCGTGTGGCCGTTGGGGTAGACCAAAACCGTTTAGCCATGCTGCTGGCCGTGCTCAATCGCCATGGCGGCCTTTTTACCGGTGACCAGGATGTTTTCCTGAACGTGGTGGGCGGGGTGAAAGTATTGGAGACCAGTGCAGACCTGGCCGTACTGCTAGCTGTCGTCTCCAGTTTACAAAACCGCGCGTTACCCAAGGAGCTGGTAGTGTTTGGCGAAGTGGGGCTTTCTGGTGAAATACGCCCGGTACCCAGTGGGCAGGAGCGTATTGCCGAGGCCGCCAAACACGGATTTTTACGTGCGATTGTACCTCGTGCGAATGCACCCAAGCAGTCACCCAAGGGAATGGAAGTCATTGCCGTCGATAAGCTTAGCGACGCGCTAGAGGCGCTTTAAGTAGGCTACGCTATAAGAATTGTTATTAAGACTGTTATAACAACTGTTCTAAAGACATGCGGTGCCAAGGAGAGACACAATGAGTTCAATTCGCCTAACCCAATACAGTCATGGTGCAGGCTGTGGCTGTAAAATAGCCCCGGATGTACTGGACAGCATTCTCGCCAAAGCGGGGCCGTTAGCCGGGCATAAGCAGCTCATTGTGGGCCATCAAGGACGCGAAGATGCCGCTGTCTATGACCTGGGCGATGGGCGAGGCATGATTGCCACTACGGACTTCTTCATGCCGATTGTCGATGACCCGTTTGATTTTGGGCGAATTGCTGCCACGAACGCTATTAGTGATATTTACGCTATGGGCGGTACGCCGGTCATGGCGCTAAGCATTCTTGGCTGGCCATTAGACAAACTGAGCGCGGAGATTGCAGGCGATGTCATTGCCGGCGCCCAGGGCGTTTGCCGTGAGCTGGGTGTCGCCTTGGCGGGTGGCCACTCGATTGATGCGCCCGAGCCCATTTTTGGCTTGGCCGTGAATGGGCTGATCGACCTGGACAAGTTAAAGCTCAATAGCCGCGCTAAACCGGGTGATCTGCTGTTTTTGACCAAGCCGTTAGGCGTTGGGCTGCTGACCACCGCAGAGAAGCAAGGCCTGCTGGAAGCGGGGCATCATGGGTTGGCTCGGGAAACCATGCTTAAACCCAACCGTATCGGCGTCAAGCTTGCCGATGTAAAAGGCCTTAATGCCATGACCGACGTTACCGGGTTTGGCTTGGCGGGGCATTTGTCGGAAATATGCAGCGCAAGCAACGTCATGGCCCAGATAGATTTTCGCCGCCTACCTCGGCTGGCTCAGGCAGAAACCTATCGTCGTCAAGGGGCCGTTCCCGGCGGTACGCGGCGCAACCGCGATGCCTTAGGTAAAAGCTTGCCTGATATGGATGAAGCTCACTGGCAGTGGCTATGCGACCCGCAAACGTCAGGCGGTTTACTGCTAAGTGTCGACCCTGCTTGGGAAGATGATGTTGAACGAATCGGCCGAGAGTTCGGCTTATCGCTTCAGCCGTTTGGCGTCATGAAAGCCCGTGAGGGCGAGGCGCTGATTGAGGTGGTGGGATAGTGCTTGAGAGAGTTCTTGAAACCGTGCCTGAGACAGTGTTTGAGAATGAGCTTGAAACGATACCTGCATCATTACATTTGATCAGCGAAGCGCGACCCCTGATTGATGTGCGTGCCCCGGTAGAGTTCGCCCAGGACGCGCTGCCGGGGGCGGTGAACCTTCCTTTAATGGTCGATGAGGAGCGCCGTCAGGTTGGTATCGCGTATAAGCAGCAAGGTCAACATGCCGCTATTGCATTGGGCGAGCGGTTGGTTAGTGGTGATATCAAGCAGGCTCGGGTAGCCGCATGGCAGGCCTATTTGGCCGAGCACCCGGATGCGATTATTTATTGCTTTCGCGGTGGGTTACGCTCGCAAATTGCCCAGCAGTGGCTTAACGAGGCGGGCATTGCTAAACCGCGTATTCGCGGCGGCTGGAAAGCCATGCGCCACGCGCTTTGCCAGCGCATAGACGTAGCGGCCGAACAGCCCATGCTGGTAGTTGCCGGGTTAACCGGATGCGCTAAAACCACGCTGATCAATCGGCTGGATAACGGGGTTGATCTTGAGGCTTGCGCTCATCATAAAGGTTCTGCCTTTGGTCGTAGGCCCGAAGCCCCTGCCACGCAGATTGATTTTGAACATGCGCTGGCAGCGCGGCTACTGGCCCTGCCGGGCAAGCTGGTCATTGAAGACGAGTCTCGCCAGATCGGTAGCGCCAATATACCGCTCACCTTCTGGTATGCCCTACAAAAGGCACCGCGTGTGCGCATTGAAATGCCGCTCGATTGGCGACTTGATCAACTCCTGAACGACTACATTATTGAGCTTGAAAGGGAGTACACCGCACACTTCGGGGCGCAGCAGGGCTGGGAATTAATGCAACGCCAGTTGGGCAATGCATTAATCCGCCTTGAAAAACGCTTGGGCAATGCGCGCCTGCAGCGTATGCAACGATTACAGGCACTGGCTTTTAAGGCCCATGGCGAAGGCAATCCACAGGCGCATGAAGCATGGCTTGCACCACTTCTCACTGAATATTACGACCCGCTTTACCGCTACCATCTCGAAAAACAACGAGCGACAGCGGCGCCAGAACTTCATGTGGGGGATTGGGACAGCTGTTGGGAGGCCGCTAAGCAGTGGAGCGCCTAGTGGCTATCTTTCGGCGTGGTTAGCTCACTCTAAGCCATTGCGTCATGATGCGATCAAGCAGGGGGGCCAGCCGATGAAAGCGCGTTGCGTCTTCAAGGATCTGGCTACTTTCCTGGCGAAAGCGGTCTGCTGCGGAAGAGGTAGGCGTAGTGGGCTCGGCATACTCAAGTCGCTTTTTCACATTGGCAAGCGTTACCTCAAAAAGGCAAAGCAAACCGATGACGCGGCCGCTGTCCCAGCTAAAGCCTTGCAGCGGTGCCGCCGCACTGCCGCCCAACGGCAATGCATTATCGGGCAAGCTAAATACATAACGATGCCACATAAAGGCTTCAAACTGCTCGGGTAAGTCAAACGGGCTTTCTGGGGCCAGCGATACGGTATGCCAACCTCTTTCGGGATACGTACCCGGAGCGATGATTGCCTCAAGTGCCTGAGCGATCCACAGGGCCCCAAAGCCAATGCCCATCATGGGCTTTTGACCATCAAGATAACGGTTAATCAATTTGTTTTCGGCTTTAAACCAGGCAGGCGGCTGATCTATAAACGTTTCAGGGCCATCCAGCACGATTAACGCATCGCTTTCTGCCGGACGAGGCGTTAACTCGCCGGCATAAAGATGAAAAATGGTGTAACTATGTCCCATACTGCTTAACCAATCCGTTAAGCGGGCGGGAGCATGATCAGCGCCGTGCTGTAGCAAATGAATATGCATGGTAATCTCCTCGCCGGCCGTACACAGTAAAGGCTGTCAGTGTTAATGACAGCGCGAGTTCGACCATAACGTATTGACCCCATTTCACCAATATTACGCGTTAGGAAATCAGTATGGCGTCCAAGCCCCCAGGATTTTATCAGCAGTTGCAACTGCTTCCGCTACCGGCTCAGCAAGCGTTTATGGCCGCATTATGTGAGCGCCTGCTACCTAATTACGCCCTGTACGAGCAGACCACTGGCCAAGGGGATATTCACACGCTGCGTACTGTAATTAGCCTGGTTTGGGAGCGCTTAAGCGTGCCCAGCGCGAGCATTGATTTTGCGCGTCAGGCGGAAAAGTTGGCGGAGTGCGAGCCGCCTGCTGACGATGAAAGTTTTGGTGCGCGTCGTGCGCTGGACGCGGTGGTTTCCCTGTCGGCGTTGTTGGACACACTGCAGGGTGACTCTCCCGAAGCCGTGCTGGATGTGAGCCGTACGTCACGTGCCGGAGTGCGTGCCTTTATCGAACTTACTGAAGGCGAAGAGGATGCCCAAAAGCTTGCCTTGCTGATTCGTGACCATCCGTTAATGGCCGACGAAAATGATTTTCAGGACGCGGTCTTGGAAGCGGTCAGTGAACCGCGAAACAAAGCCGCGCTTAAGGAAATACGCAAGCTAGGGCGTAACGACGGTATCAGTAATCTGGGCCTTAGCCTTGAGGAAGATGATGAGTGAGGTCAGGCTTGTCTAAAAGCGCAGGCCCGCAGTTACCATCATGCCAGCGGTGCCAAAAATGATGAGGTCAGACTCAAGCCGCCCCCACTGCATACCAATGCTGGGCAGCAGGGCGGGTGCGGTTTCAAGGTGGTTGAGGGGGATTTTGTCCCGATACTCACCTTTATAGCCATGCAGGAGCCCACCGGTGAGTTTGGCCCTGACGTTAATATCTTTGAACTGCCAAAGGGGGAATTCACGCCCGGCATAAACGTACCAGGTGGGCTGATTATACGAGTTTTTAAACCACGCCGTACCTGCAAGCCAGCGGTCTGGGTTATGTAACTCAATGCCGATCAAATTCTGCTGATTGTTATGATCCGGCTGTGGATCAAAGTGGCGGGTTAACAGGCTGGTTTGCACCAGCGTATGGTCCAGCTCAAGCGTCGGAGGCCAGTCCGGCAAGGTGAAGGCTGAGGCAGATGCGCTCAGCCATAAACCAGTTAGCCCTCCCAACCATGGGAAACAACGGGGCATGTAATACTCCTAAAAAGGGACTGGGCAACAAAAATGCTACAGACGCATCTCGATACCGCGTTCTGCCATATAGCGCTTTGCTTCAGGGATCGTATGTTCTCCAAAGTGGAAAATACTGGCGGCTAGCACCGCATCCGCACCACCTTTCAATACGCCGTCCACCAGGTGATCCAGATTGCCCACGCCGCCAGATGCAATCACCGGCACGCTCACGGCTTCTGAAATCGCGTGGGTCACGCCAAGATCAAAGCCGATTTTGGTGCCATCACGGTCCATGCTAGTGAGCAGCAGCTCGCCCGCGCCAAACTCGACCATTTTTTTGGCCCACTCCACCGCATCAAGCCCGGTTGGGCGGCGGCCGCCATGCGTGAAAATCTCCCAGCGCGGCGGCTCGCCTTCACTGGAGACGCGCTTGGCATCAATCGCCACCACGATGCACTGGCTGCCAAAGCGTTCCGCAGCTTCGCGAACAAATTCAGGATTCGTAACGGCGGCGGTGTTGATCGACACTTTATCCGCGCCTGCATTCAGCATTGTACGAATATCGTCACAGCTGCGAATACCGCCACCCACCGTCAGCGGAATAAACACTTCCCCTGCGATGCGTTCGACCATTTCGACAGTAGTGTCGCGGCCTTCGTGGCTAGCGGTAATATCCAGAAAGGTAATTTCATCGGCGCCCTGCTGGTTATAGCGCTGGGCAATCTCGACCGGGTCGCCTGCGTCACGAATGCCGACAAAGTTGACGCCTTTCACCACTCGCCCAGCATCAACGTCCAGGCAGGGAATTATACGCTTGGATAAGCTCACGCTCCGCCTCCTGTCAGTTGGTCGCTAAGACGTTGTGCTTCAGCCACATCCAGGCTGCCTTCGTAAATGGCACGACCGGTAATGGCGCCTAAAATACCGCTATCGGCGACATCGCACAGCGCTTTAATGTCATCCAGATTGGTCACGCCCCCAGAGGCGATGACCGGCAGGCCGCCTTCGCGAGCCAACTGAGCCGTTGCTTCAACGTTAACGCCTTGCATCATGCCGTCACGGGCAATGTCGGTATAGACGATGCTGGAGACGCCGTCATCAGCAAACCGCTTCGCCAAGTTGACGGCTTTAACGCTTGAAACTTCTGCCCAGCCGTCGGTGGCCACGAAGCCGTCTTTAGCGTCCAAGCCAACAATCACGCGACCTGGGAAAGCGCGGCACATTTCACCCACAAACGCGGGCTCTTTAACCGCCTTGGTGCCGATAATCACGTAAGATACGCCTGCATTCAGGTAGTGCTCAATGGTTTCAGCAGTACGAATGCCGCCGCCAATTTGAATGGGCAGGTTGGGATAGGCGCGTGCGATGGCCGTCACGGCATCGCCATTGACCGGCTTGCCTTCAAACGCGCCATTCAAATCGACCAGATGAAGGCGGCGCGCGCCAGCTTCTACCCAGCGCGCGGCCATAGCGACGGGATCATCGCCGTAAGAGGTCGCATCATCCATACGCCCCTGTTTCAACCGCACACACTGGCCGTCTTTGAGATCAATCGCAGGAATTACCAACATAACTAAACCTCTTAGGGCGTCCAGGTGACAAAGTTTTCGAGTAAGCGTAGGCCTGCTCGGGAGCTTTTTTCCGGGTGGAACTGTACGGCAAAGGTGGCGTCGCGGCCAATCGCCACGTGGGCACTGACATCGCCATAATGCGTGGTGCCAAAAACCTGGGCATCGTCGGTAGCATTCACGTAATAACTGTGCACAAAGTAGAAGTGCTCGTTGTTATCAATGCCTGCCCATAACGGATGGTCATGGCTTTGTTCCACCAGGTTCCAACCCATGTGCGGCACTTTTAAACGCTGTTCGTGCGCGTCGCGCATCGTGGTCGGAAAGCGATCCACGCTGCCCTTGAAGAAGCCCAGACAGTCGACGCCGCCGTTCTCTTCGCTTCGCTCCATTAACATTTGCTGACCCACGCAAATGCCCAGCAACGGTTTCGCCTGACGTGTTAGCACATCATCAACCAAACCACGCAGCTCCGTGCGTTCAAGTTCACCCACACAGTCGCGAATAGCGCCCTGGCCTGGCAGTACCAGGCGGGTGGCGCCTAAAATGCGCCGCGGGTCACGGGTGATAATGACGTTCTCGTGCGTTACATGTTCAAGCGCCTTCGCGACAGAATGTAGATTACCCATCCCGTAGTCGATTACCGCAATAGTCATGAAGCGCTCCTTGATCGAGTGAACGAACGGTTACCTGAGCTGTTTACTGTACTGACATCTGTACTGATATATGTACGACAGCCCGCCATTACAGGCTCCCTTTGGTGGAAGGCATCTGCCCCGCCATGCGTGGATCTTCTGCCACCGCCATGCGTAGAGCGCGTCCAAAGGCTTTAAAAATTGTTTCGGCCTGGTGGTGAGCGTTAAAGCCTTTAATGTTGTCAATATGCAACGTGACGCGCGCATGATTAACGAACCCTTGAAAAAACTCCCAGAACAGCTGGGTGTCAAGACGGCCTATGGTTGCGCGCGTAAACTCGACATCCATATAAAGGCCGGGCCGACCAGAGAAGTCGATCACCACGCGGGAGAGTGCTTCATCCAACGGCACATACGCATGGCCATAGCGATAAATGCCGCGCTTGTCGCCAATTGCTTCATTAAATGCTTGGCCCAGAGTAATACCCAGGTCTTCAACGGTATGGTGTTCATCAATATGCAAATCGCCTTTGGCGAGGATATCAAGGTCTATCATCCCGTGGCGTGCAACCTGATCAAGCATATGATCCAGAAAGGGAACGCCCGTCTCGCAGCGAAGGTGGCCTTCGCCATCCAGATTGACGCTGACGGTGATCTGGGTTTCATTGGTATCACGGCTAACCGTGGCAATACGCGCTGCCATGTTGTATCTCCTGCGCTCTAGCGCATTCTGAAGGGAAGGCGATGGGTCGCACTGTTTCATCGCTCTGTTATTAGGACATATATCTGCGGCAAAGCGATCATTATAGAGAATCGGCGCCCCCATCCGCTACAATGCGCGCAATGTAGCCGCCCTTTTAGGCATTAAAAATAGCAGTTTTGCTGCTTTGGCGAAGAGGAGTTCATCATGCCGGTGACACTGGAGCGCGTCGACCAAGCCTGTTGGGAGAACGATGAGCAAGTGCGTCTCGATTTGATACGCATTTATGAGGATGCACCGAAAGAGCGAGTGCCTGCTCAAGCGGTCCTGCCTTTTATAGAGCAACATCTAAAAGCGAAGCACTTTTTTGCCTGCGCGCACTTTAATGATCGTTTGTTGGGGGCGGCGGCTATTCAAGAAGGACAAGACCGGGCATGGTGGCTTTCAGAGCTCTGTGTACGCAAAACCACACGCCGCCGCGGCGTTGGCTCGCGGCTAATGGCACTGCTGGGTGAACAGGCCAAGCAAGAGGAGCGTAAACTGCGTATTGACATCTCATCGCTACCGTTGGCCGACCAGGTGCTGCTCTCCAAGCTTGGCTATCGCCCTGGCACCCGTGCCGAAAGGCCCACGCCGGATCAACCTCTTACCAGCAATTTTGTTGAGTTAGACCCACAAGGGAAAGGGTAATGAAACAGTTATTACGTATTTTGCTGGCTGCTGTCGGCATTCTCGCCATTGTAGGGGTGGCAGCGGTGGTTTATGTGACCACCTTTCTTGACCCCGAAGATTTCAAGCCACGCCTGACGTCCGTTGTGGAAGAGCATACGGGGCTGCACCTGGCGCTTGATGGGCCGATCACATGGTCTTTCTATCCACGCATTGGGGTAAGCGTTGAGCAAGCGCGTGCCTGGCTGCCCGAGCAATCGGAAGAAGATACATCGTTTGCTTCTATACAGCGCGCCGAGGTCAGCGTCGCTTTTGCGCCATTATTGCGCGGCGAAATTGCAGTTGACGGCTTAACGCTGGACGGCATGCGCCTAAACCTTGAACGGGACGAGGCAGGTGAAGGCAACTGGGAGCCGCTGGTCGAGCGTTTGGCTGAAGGTAGCGATGAAAAAGCGCAAACCGTGCTGGCGCCAGCAAGTGCAGGGCCGAATGCCGATGCAGGTAATCTTTCCGTTGTATTGAACATCGCCAGTGTTGAAGTAAAAGACGCCGATATTCGTTTTCGTGATGCGCAAAGCCAAGCGCTGTGGCGCCTGCAGTCGCTGAATGTTTCCGGCAGCAACGTCAATCCGGTAAGCCCTTTCCCTTTAAAAGCCATGTTTACGCTGACCAAACATAATCGTTTGGATGCCGAAGTGCTGGAGCGCACGCCGGATTTAACCACTGATATTGACCTTGATACACGCATGCGCCTTAAGCTCGCAGAAGACAGCGTGGTACTGGAAAATACCCGTTTAAGTACCAACACACGCCTGCACCCGGACAGTGAACCTCAGCGGCTTGGCTTAAGGGCGGCTGAAATCGTTGCGCGGATGGAAGAGAAACAGTTAAGTATCACCGAAGGTGTATTAGAAGCCGGCCTGCAGGACTCTGAAAAATGGCAGGGCAGTCTAGCGCTGGCGCTAGCCTTTGGTTTGGAAAGTGACTGGCAGGCGCAAACCGCACAGCTAAAAGAGCTACAACTGACCGGGCCTGATGGGCTGCGCGTGAGTGGCCACCTGAATGTCGAGCAGATGTTTGATGCGCCTCAATACCGTGGCCAGATTACCGCCGCGCCTTTTACGCTGCGTCCGTGGTTGACTCGTGCAGGCGTTGAATTGAATACCACCAGCGAGGCAGCGCTTAGCGATATCGCCATGACCAGTCCCATTGAAGGGGATGAGCAGCACGTATCGCTACCCAGGCTATCGCTGGTTGTCGATGACAGCACCTTTACAGGGCAAGTTGCCGCCGCACTGGATGGGTCGCAGTTAACGTTTGATTTGGAAGGCGATAACCTGAATGTTGATCATTATCTTCCAGGTCCCGCAACGTCTCAGCAGGCAAGTTTAGGCTTATTGCGCAGGGCGTTTGCCCAGAGTGCAGAGACGTTGCTGCCGCAAGCATGGCTCAGTGAATTGTCAATGGAGGGTGATCTACGTGTCGATACACTTCTGCTGGGAGGTCTTACCTTTAATGACACGCGCTTGCAGCTACAAGGTGAGGAAGGTCTTCAGCAACTAACCGCCTTTGACGCACGCTTTTATGGCGGAGAGCTTAGCGCTTCAGGCCAACTGGATGCCCGCGAGCGGGTAATGGAGTGGGAGCTGGCCCCGACCATTAATAATGTGCAAATGGCATCGCTGATTGAAGCACTCAGTGATGAGGACGAGCCTTCTCCACTGAGAGGACGCTTGCATCTGGATGGCGAGCTAACGTCCCGTGGCAATACCCGTGAAGCGTTGGTCAGTAATCTAAATGGACAGCTGAACGGGCGTCTTAATGAAGGTGCGATTTTAGATATTAATATTTCTCAGCAGATGTGTGAGCTGGCAGCCCAGGTAGAAGGCGAAGGAACCGTCCGCGACTGGCATAACGATACGCGCTTCGAGCGTTTTGATGCGACGTTCCAGATACGTAATGGCGTCATGAGCAGTGACAACCTGAACATCACCCTGCCGGGGATCGAAGTTAACGGAAAGGGCGAGCTGAATTTCAACAGCCTGAACTTTGATACGCGAGCAGATGCACGGTTGGCGAATACCGCCGATGCTGCCTGTGAAGTGAATCCTCGCCTGGAGGAGTTGCCACTGCCCGTTCGCTGTGAAGGCCACATTGGCGATGCAACCAGCGAATGGTGCCGCATTGATCGAGACGCTTTTCAGACCGCCGTGGTTAACCTGTTGCGTAATGAAGCTGGAAACCGTGTGACTACGGAGCTTGAGGAGCGCGTAGGCGGTTCATTGGATCAGTTGGATGAGCGCTTGGGTGAAGGTGCCGGCCAAAACCTTCGCGAAGGTATTCGCCGCCTCTTCAACTGAGCATCCCTGTAAGTCAGTCTGCGCCGGCTAAATGCCGGCGCTTTTTTATTGGTATACGCTGATTGGCTCATTCAGCCAAATACGTTACGAACACGCTAGCGAAGGAGTCCCAATGGCTGATATGCCAACCCCAAGGCTTGAAGCAAGCGAGTTTTATCGCCGTCTGTTGGCCTGGTTTGACCAGCATGGTCGGCACGACTTGCCTTGGCAGTCGCCCCGTAGCTCTTACCGAGTGTGGGTTTCGGAAATTATGCTTCAGCAGACCCAAGTGGCGACAGTGATCCCTTACTTCGAGCGCTTTATGGCTCGCTTCCCAACGCTTGAGTCGCTCGCTCTCGCTCCTCAGGATGAGGTGTTGCACTTATGGACCGGGCTTGGTTATTACGCCCGGGCGCGCAACCTGCATAAGGCCGCTCAGCTGGCGCTGGAAGCGCACAACGGCGAACTGCCCACTGAAAGTGTCGATGCACTAGTAGCTTTGCCTGGCATTGGGCGATCAACGGCAGGCGCGATTATCGCCCAGAGCACCGGCAACCGAGCGGCCATTTTAGATGGCAACGTAAAGCGCTCACTGACACGATTACACGCTATTCCTGGCTGGCCAGGTAAGCCCGCTGTCGAACGAAAGTTGTGGGCGCTTGCCGACTACTACACGCCGTCCACACGCTTGGCGGATTTCACGCAGGCGGTGATGGATTTTGGTGCCACCTTATGTAAGCGCAGCAAGCCTGATTGCACGTGCTGCCCGTTTAACGATGTATGTCTGGGGTACGCTCAGGGTGAGCCACAGCGCTATCCTGAATCCAAACCCAAAAAAGCGTTGCCCACTCGCTGTACGATTATGCTCCTGCTACGAGACTCCCAAGGGCGCGTCTGGTTGGAGCAGCGCCCGCCTAGCGGTTTGTGGGGTGGGCTATGGAGCTTGCCGCAATTCGACACGCACAGTGAACTGAACGACTGGCTTGAACAGCACGTCGTATCGCCTAAACGTGAGACGGCCATGCCAGGCTTCCAGCATACCTTTAGCCATTTTCGTCTTGAGATTACCCCTCAGCCGGTTTCCTGCGATAGGCTGAGTGAAGTAAGAGAGCACGGAGTGTGGTTTGATGTTAACCACCCCCGGGCGCTTGGCTTAGCGGCGCCTGTCAAAGCGCTGCTGGGTCAACTGACACCTTTTGCCCTTAACTTAACGCCCGGGCGTGTATAAGGCCTTGGGCGTCGCTATCCACCAAGGAGTTATCAATGAGTAATACGGTTTTTTGTCGTAAGTATCAAAAAGAGCTGCCAGCTCTCCCATTTCCACCGCTACCTGGCAAGCAGGGCCAAGAGATCCAGGCTTCTGTATCCAAGCAGGCGTGGGAAGAGTGGCAGGCGCTGCAGACCCGTTTAATCAACGAAAAGCACCTGAATATGCTCGACCCGGAAGCGCGCGCCTACCTGATGGATCAAATGCAACGCTTCCTGAATAACGAAACCACCGACCAGGCCGAGGGCTATGTGCCGCCTACGCAGGTGTAGTCGAATGCTCAGACAGGCGGCAATCGCAGGAATTACGGGCGTTTCAGTCCTACGCCGTTAGTCGTAGAGTTACCCTAAGCGACGGTTAGAAAAGAAAGTTTCACAAAGGTGTTGACGAAAAGCTGAGTTTTTAGTTTAATACGCACCGTTGGCAGCGGCCAGATAGCTCAGTTGGTAGAGCAGGGGATTGAAAATCCCCGTGTCGGCGGTTCGATTCCGTCTCTGGCCACCAAACGTTGGGGTATCGCCAAGTGGTAAGGCACCGCTTTTTGGTAGCGGCATTCCCAGGTTCGAATCCTGGTACCCCAGCCATTGCCAACAAGATTTCTTGTTGATTGTAGAGCCTAACAGCGAAGCAATCATGTTCTCAAGAAAATGTGAAGCGCCGACATAGCTCAGTTGGTAGAGCAACTGACTTGTAATCAGTAGGTCCCGGGTTCGACTCCTGGTGTCGGCACCATCAAAAGATGGTTAAAAGCAACACGTTAGAGAATTAGATTAAGCCGCCCTAAGGGGCGGCTTTTTCGTTTACGTAGAACTCTACATAGATATTAGACTAAGTCTCTTAAGTATCTACCCGTTATCTGTATCTTTTGGGCGGGTTGACCCTCTACATTGCCGTTAATACTGAAGCTTTCCTGTTCCGCCGTTCCTTGCAGCAAAAGATTAAAGTTTGTCGCTTGCCCAAATATCGATCTTGAATTGTTGTTATAACGATTTACTTCAATAGTTGCTGTGACGTTTTTGCCATCTTCCTGCCTTATGTGACCTTGGTAAACGTAACCTAAGTCCCCCCCATTTACTGAGCCGTCTTTAACGGTAACAACACCACCAGAGCCTTCGGCTACTTGTGATCGAAATGAAACTACATATAAACCATTTTTCATGGGTAGTGCTCCTGTGCGTGGTTGCAGGAACAGCATTAACATTGATTCTGGTTTGTTTCAATTTACTTAGATTATTCTAATTCTTGGCCTGGGTGGCTAACCAACGGTACGCTTAAGTCGTAAGTATCCATCATACTGGCTGAACGGTGGCCGCTGGCCTCTTGCTTTTCGTGGCGTGTGCCTTTGGTGTCAGTAATGCCGCGACGTTTCAGGTCGTGAAGGCCGAAACGTTCTTCTTCTGTAATCACACCTTCCTCAATGGCCAGTTTGATCAAGCGCTGCCATGCGGTGTCCAGGCTCGACTTTCTTAAATCGCTGCCGTCGGCCGCCACAATCAGTGGCCGTGCTTCGGGGTGCATTGGTACTGGCTTTCCTTTGGCTTTCCAGATCCCGGCGCGGCGCTCGGTTGCGGCTGTCCAGGCGGCGGTTAATCTTGGGTACCAGCGTACAACATTATCCCGCGAGCCCTTGCGGCGGTTGGTCATCACGCCGTCAGCTGTGCTGTTGGCATCGCTTAGGGTCACGACCTCAATACCACGCAGGCGGCAAATATAGGCTAGCTCCATCACTATCCAGAGATAGGGCGCGCATGCGCCTTTCTCGCCGCGTGTGCGTTGGCCGCGCTGGCGAGCAAATTCCGTTAGTTGGGCAATAGTGGTTAGCTCTGGCAAGCGGCGCTGTTTGCGCTCTTTTGCCGATTCGACGCCTTGGGCTGGGTTGCTATCGCAGTAACCGCGGTTAATACCCCAGCGGAACAAGCGGCGAAGGTAACGTAACAGGTGGTTGGCTTTTGATGGCGTGCCCTCGGCGGCGATCTTATCAACCAAACGCTGCACCAAGGCCGGTGAAAACTGCGCTGTGGGTAAATCTCCCAGCGGTCTATTCAATTTGGTGGGTATCTCCAGCAGGGCGTTCCTGCAGTATTCATAATCTTGCTGGGTTTTAATGGCCAGCTCTTTTAACTGTGCCGAGTCGTGAAACTGCTTGGCCAGGTAGCGCAGTGTGCGGCGGTCGATGCCGCTGCGCTGTTCCATGATGCGGTGCAATTCTGACAGCGTTGCATCGGCCCCGGCGATCCGCTCGGTTTTGAGCTTACCGGCTTCATCGCGGTACTGAACATACCAGCGGCCCCGGCCGCGCTTATCAAAATAAACTCCGTTCGGGAGCTTTGTCTGGTTGATGTGCGCCGGTATATCGGGGCTATGTTTTCGCGGGCGTGTCTTCATAGTATGTCGCTAGGGCTTAGCTCTTTTCCCGGGGCGGCTTCAATGCCGCCCGCTTTGTTAATGAGGTCAATGGTGGTCCAAGGTCCACGACGGCCATTAAATACGACCACCCCTTGTTCACGCAGGCATCGCGCGGCGTCGGCGGGCCGCTGGTAACCGGTGATGGCTTTCAGCTCATCGCAGTCTAATACGTTTTGTAGGCTCATTGCTTGCCCCTTGCCCGCCAGCGATTGAAGCGGTTGCGGATCATGCGAAAGGTTTGGCACGCCGCCTGGTTGCTATCCAGCTCGGCGCGGCTATTAATCTTGCACGCGGCGATCAGCCAGTCGCGGGCGTCTTCTGCGTTATGGGTACCGTCGGGCAGGGCAGCTTCTTCAATGCCAAACTTGGCCCGCCGGCGGCGATCCAGGTAGAGCTGGAACGCTTTATCTTGGCAAAGCATCGCGGCTTGGCGGGCATAAGCCCCGCCCTTGGGCTGGTTAGCGCACATGCCGCCCCCTTAACTCACGAATGCCTTGGCACTCGATGCACGTAGTCGCCCACGGCGCTGCTTGGCGGCGAGCGGCTGGGATCTGATAACCGCAGTCGATGCATTCATCGTGTGCGGCTGGTTTCGCAAGCTGGGCGCGGTTGGCTAGCGTGGCTTCCAGGGTGCGTTGGGTAATTTCCGCTGCGCGGTCGACGTTATCGGCCATTACTGTTCCTTCGGTTAGCAAAGTTCTGGCGGGAAGAACTCTTCTTCCTCGCTAAATGATGTAGGGGGCGGTGATGCAGCCATTCTTCTGGCCGCTTCGCGGTCTGCGATGACGTCTCGGTGCACCGCTTCCAGCTCTGCTCTATAAATTTCTGAGCTTTGCCACTCTTTAAATCGGGCAAGCTGGGCTTTTAGCTCCGCTGGTGATGGCTCGCGGGGCTGAATATCTGGCCCCTGCGTACAGTTAGTGACACGAGTCCAAGGGGACGCGGCTTCGCCGCCTCCCGAAACCCCCTGGTGGCTGCGCGACTTGCTGCGTACTTGCCAGCGGTAGAAGCGGGTCAGGTATTCGTGTTCGTTGCCCCGGCCGTCGGTTACCACGATGCCGAAGGTGCCGATGGTCTGCTCGCCATGGCGGCCTTTGGCTTCGATGCCTTCGTGTACCTCGCCGGTGGAATGGCTGAATTCGATGCGGTCGAGATCCACGCGCGGCATCGTCCAGGGTTTGATGGGGCGCTGCTTACGGGGCAGGTTGGGGCCACCCATCAAGCGCAAGAACTGATCCCACTGGCCGGAGTTCGCGGCTTTGCGGATCTGCTCAAGGCGGCCAGCAATGCGTTTATCGGGTCGGGTGGCAGCCTCCCAGCTTTCCAGTTCATCCAGGTGCTGTTCATTAAGGCGGCGAATTTCACGCCATACGGTCACGCTGGGCAGCCCCACAAACTGAAACTGGCGGATACCCCACACAGCGGCCCACGACTCGATACGCGGCGCCACGCTGTTCAGGTCGTGGCCATAGGTGTCCTTGTCGTCATCGGCCACACCATCGCGAGTGAACTGCTCGCCGTTAATGTTCTTGCTGATGTACTTGGCCACGTAGCCAGCGGCGGTGCCTTTGGCGTAGTTGATGCGCTCTACCTTGAAGCGGGCGTTATTCTTGCGGCCCCGGCGGTCGAAAAGCTCTTCGGGTGTGTCGGCTTCCGCGTGGTCGCGCATGATGTGGTTCACGCGGTTGGCGTCTTCGCGCTTCATCCAGATCAATAGGTGCCAGTGGGGCGTGCCATCGTGATTAGGCTCCACGACGCGAATGCCGTAGATGCCAAGATTTTCACGGGCAAGCGCTGCGCGTGTGCGCGCCCACACCTTCTGTAAATAGGCTTGCGCCTCGCGGGGCGTGCTGCCGTCGTACTTCGGGTTGCGGGCACTATTGCTAAATAGCACCGGGTGGAAACGGCTGGGCGCGGTGATGGTGTAAAACATGCCCACGTGGCCCAAGCGCCGGGATTCCGCCTCGGTGTCGCTGATGCGCAGCATCAATTCCGCGCGGCGGTGGTCAGGGTTGGAAAGCCCCAATTCGGCGAGTTCGGCCAGCGTATAAACCTGACCCTCTTGATTGATGGCTTCCAGTGCTTCCAGCAATGCGCGGTTACGGTTCTTCTGAGAACGGCGACGTTCCAGCGTTACATTGCTGCAATAGATGCCCGCGCGTTTGTGCACGCGGTGGGCTTCACGCTGCACCTGCTCCAACCGGCGGCCGCCCAAACGGCGCAGCTGGCGGCGCCACCAGTTTGGGTCTGTCAGCTTGGCCAGCTGTACGCCGCTTTTTAGCCGTAGGCTGGGCGGGTTAATACCGTGTAAGCGCGCCCGGTGGCGGGCGATGGTGAGCGCCATTTCATTGACGACGGCCAGGTTCATCACCGGCGCACGGTGCCAGTTAAAGACTGCCATCAATGGAATGATGCCCATGGGTGGGCTTAACGGGTTGCGTGAGTTAGCGATTTGTAGCGCCACTTCCCGCGCTTGGCCTGAAAGCGTGCGGGCCTTGGTGGGCTTGAGGTTTAACGAAGGCGGTAGCAGGCCCAAACGCAGGCGGCGGTTATGCTCGGCAATGCCGCCAATCAGCTTGCTGCGTTCGCGCTCCAGCGCCGTGGCTTGTGCTTCGGCATGGTTGATGACCGCTTCATCATCGTGGGTAACGTTTAGGCCGTGCAGTACCAGGCTTTCCTCAACGCGGGCCAACCAGCGGCAGCCCTGCTGCAAACCTTCAATGGTGGTGGGCGCACGCTTCACCAGCCCGTTGAAGCCGCGCTCAAGGTCGGCCTTGATGGCTTCAAAGCGGCGGTAGATGCTGGCCGGGTCGATCAGTTCTTTAGAGTTATGGCGTAACCAACGGTTAGCGGCCGCGTGGCCGTGGCGTTTGGATACATGCACATAACCGCTGGCGAGCTGGTCGGCCAGTGAGGGCAGGCGTTCAAAGTGTCCCTTCAGGAACAGGTAGCAATCTTTGGTGCCCGAGCTATAGCCGAAGGCGAGTTCCAGCGCGCTCACTGGCCACCCACCTGCACGGCGGCGATGTCGAGCTTGTAATCATCCAGCACGCCATCCAACTGGCTAAAGCGTTCGCCTAATTTCTCAGCTTCCCGGCCAACTTCCTCGGCGGCCATTTGGTAGCCTGCTTGCTCAAGCTTGCCCGCCAGAAATTTGAGGCGTTCATTGATGATGTAGAGACTTTCCATGGTGGCCTGAGTATTCATGCCACCCCCTTTTCAATCAGGCTAAGCCAGTGCAGTGCCGCCTTGGTATTGCCTTCGGCAAGCGCCTGGCGTGCGTGGCTGGCCAGCTCGGCGCTTGGGTGCTGGGCGCGGTTGCGTAGCTGGTCTTTCAAGCCGCTGGCGTAGTCGCTCATGCGGTGGATAGCCGCGCGGACCGTATCGCGTGCGGGTTTAGCCAACTGGCTGATCTGCAGGGTGGCATCTTCCTTGATACCCGCGCTTTTCAGCACCAGGCGCCGTTCTGCAAAGGGCAGGTTTGCCCATACGTCGACCAGATCCTGATCGGCCGCGCGGTTGTGTAGCTCGGCGCGGAGTTCGCCAAAGCCTGCGCGGTCGGGTTGAATGCTGGGTGTTAGGGGAAGGTGGGCCACGTTACTCATCGGCTTTTTCCTCGTAGTGTTCATCGTTAACCGGCGTTTCATCGAAGTTGAAGCCCATTTGGCGAAGCAGAAAGGGTGAGCTTTCAAGCTGAACGTCGGGGTTGGGGCAGCGGCTCGGTACCAGGGTGTGAAGCATTTGCATGAACCCGCTACAGCGAAAACCGCATTCCCATTCATTGCTGCAGTTCCAATAAATAACGCGATAGATCGGCAGCAGTGACCGGGAGGTACGGATCTTCATGTGCGAACCGCAGTGCGGGCAGTTGAAGCGCAGGCGGCTGAACGGCACTGTGTTCTGTTCGTTTACCTCTTCAGTCACTGCGATCTCCTGATATGGGGT
The DNA here is from genome assembly GCF_052375975.1 of Halomonas sp. TP35. Taxonomy (NCBI): domain Bacteria; kingdom Pseudomonadati; phylum Pseudomonadota; class Gammaproteobacteria; order Oceanospirillales; family Halomonadaceae; genus Halomonas; species Halomonas sp. TP35. Next base: position 20,974 of record NZ_JBQSUZ010000004.1, read on the forward strand.
AAAGGGCGCGGCCCCGGCCAGTGAGCCCTTGGGTGCCTTTGCGCAAGCGGCGGCGGGTCAGCCACTCGGCAGCTTCATCAATGGAATTCAGGCCTTCTTGTTGTCGTACCGCCTCAAGCTGGCGTTCGAGTTCGTCATCCAGCAGTAGGTGGTTTTGGGGCATTTCAAGTGCTCCTTGAGGACCTTTTTCGTGCCTGTCTTTACGACGCACGCTGGCCCACACTGGTGTTCACAAGGTCGCCAACGCCCAAGGTGTCGAGCGCTTCTTTCAACACCAGCTGGCGTAGCAAGGTAGCCTTCGACATGCCGGTGTAATCGACCAGGGCATCGATCAGCTTTGCTTCGTACTCGTCCAGGTTGATGGCGGCGTAGCGTTGGCGGATTCGGCGAGTGTCTTGGTGCATGACAGCGTTCCTTATGCAGCGGCACGAAGGGTTATTCAGCAGAAAGGGTGTCTTGGTCGTACTGGGCAATGCCGCGCAGCATGAGCATGCGGGCGGTGGCCGATTTGGAGCGCATTTCCAGTTGCTGAATCCGCTCAAGATCTGCGCACTCGGTTTCCGTGAGGTAGGTCATCACGGCCTGATCGCAGCCTTTTGGGGCATAAAGTGGCTTTGGGGTAATGGTGTTGGCGGTAGTCATGGGTTAGGCTTCCTTAATAAAGTGAAAGACTTTGAAAGAGATAATCGGGCGGTTGGGTTAGCGCTCGTAAAGACGTATCAGCTTGCGCTGCAGAAAGTGTTCATCCAGATGGGCACGCAGTTCGCAAAGGGCGTCTTCGATATCCACGGCGGCGGCGCCGTTGGCCTGCATCGTGGCAGCGAGTTGGCCAGCCGCCTCGGCGGTGGTGCGCTCTTCCAGCGCTTCGAGATCGGCCAGCGGGTTGGCCGCGCCGATATCGGCGGTGATGGCTTGGCGGGTAGCTGGCGTGCAGCGGTTTAGCTCGACCTCGATACCGCGGAACAGAACAGTTGTGCTGGCCTTAACGCTATCGGCTTTAACGGCATTAAGTGACCAGGTTAGGTGAGGCGCTTTTTGGTCGAGTTGGAAGGTAGCGGTGAGATCGGTAACGCCAAACCCTTGGGTGATCAACATGACGTTAAGCAGTTCATCAAACGGCATAGTGGTTTTTTGGCAAGAGGAATTGAAGTCTTCAACTCCTTGCTGCGCTGACTCAGTGGTCAGTATCCCTTTGGTGGCGTTAACAACGAGCTTTTCCACCGTGATAAGCGGTGAAGTATTAGCAGGTGTGGCCATGGCAGTGGCTCCCTTGCAAAGTGAAGTGAAGTAAAAGACATCGATAGAATGGAATCAAATGATTCCATTGTCAATGGAGAATGGAATTAAATGACTTCAATGGGAATGCGTTTGCGTGAAGAACGAGTGCGGCTGGGCTTCTCCCAGACCGAGCTTGGAGATATCGCAGGCATTACGAAAAACACTCAAATGCTCTATGAGAGCGAGAAGCGCATTCCCAAAGCTGACTATCTGCTGGCTTTGGAGTCAGTTGGCGTAAATACGCACTATGTACTCACTGGAAGTCGTTCGATTTCATCTAACGTGACGCTGGTGGATTCATCCGATGGCATGGCATCTATACCGATGTACGACATTGAAGCTGCTGCAGGCGCCGGTCGCAGCTTCGAGGGAGAGCCGATTAAGACGACCTTGCAGTTCCCGCGCAGCGAGCTGACCGCCCAAGGGCTTGACCCATCGCAGGTCGTTGGCGTGCAGGTTCGGGGCGACTCGATGGACGGCACCTTGGCCGATGGTGACTGGGTGCTGGTTAACCGTGGGAATCGCGATCCGAAGCAGGAAGGGGTTTTTCTGCTGTTGGTCAGCGGTGAGCGGCGGATCAAACGGGTGCAGCGTTTAGCAGGGGGCGCGCTGTATTTGATCAGTGATAACGAGCTTTATCAGCCTGAAATGATTAAGCCGCAGGATATGGGGGATTTGGAGATTCTGGGGCGGTGTGAGATACGGATTGGGCGGGTGGTTTGAGTCTTAATAATTAATGAGCAAGGGATAAGTATGCATTCAGTTTCTCTGTATCACATGCGGGCATTTAATAAACTTAGAAAGTATGATGACGGGTCCAATTACGCCCCTTTAGATGATGTTAATGGTAAAGATCTTGTTGATATATTTAAAGCCTTTGCTGATGAATTAACTAAAGATGATTTTGAAGTGTCGGAAGAAGATAAGACTGTTATTTCTTTTCAGCAGCCTAATGTCTCTGCAGGAGGTAGGTGTATATGGGGTATTATAAATACCGGGGAATTTGGGAATAAAGGGAATATACAGGACTATAGGACTGGGAAGCTGAGCTATGCAAAAAAGCCAAATGATGCCGATGTGAGAGAGATTTTTTATCTGCTTTTTTCTCCCGAGAAAAAGAACGAAGCAATTTTTGTATTGCATAATATTAGCGGTAATGGGGTTAAGACTATTCTGGATAAAAAGTTTGGGCAAAGATTTAAGGCGCAGACAAGATTGAACCTTCAGTTTAATCCAGTAGCTTATGAGAAAGCTGTTGAGCATTGGCTTCAAGGCCAGGTCAAAGAGATAAGGGCTATAAACTTTGCCCCTTTTTCAGATAAAACGGACGCTCTTCCTGGGATGGGGCATAAACAGGCGATTTTAGTTTTGAAGCCTGAGCGCAATAGAAGCTTTGGTAAATTTATGAATTTTCGTAAAGGTGAAAGGTCTGAAGCAATTGAGTTTTTAGAAACAAATTGTAAAGACTTAAAAGCAGTTGTTGCAATTGACGGAAAAGAAAGAGTTTTCCGTATTGGAGGTAATAGGCAGAACCCTGTTTTTCGGCTAGACTTAGGCGAAGAAGTGACGATAGAGCATGGTGTGCCTGACTTTAATGAAATGTATGAATGGGCTGTAGGCGTGGTTAATGATATTTGTTCTAAGGTTTATCCGGGGATGGGGGTTAAGTTATGTCCAGAAAAGTAGATGTCTTTTTTATTCTTAAAAAGCATTGTCAAACATTAAGTGTCTATAAAGGTGGTGAGGAGAAAATATCATTTATAGATATTTTTTCATTTTTCTTGCTGCCAGCACTTCTTGGTGTTTTGGTTGCCGCTTTTTCACACGGTATAAGCGATAATATTCTTACTCTTACTGTGAATTTTGGCGCAATCTCGACAGCTCTTTTAATGAGTGTTTTAGTATTGGTTTACGACCAAGAAGCAAAAATAAAAGATGTTCAAGAGAAAAGTCGTTTAGTAGGTGGAAATGCTGATGATAAATTAATTCTTCTCAAAGAGCTGTATCAAAATATTTGTTACACTATTGTTGCGTCTATTGTTTTAGTAATTTTTTCGGTGGCTGGAATGTCCATGATCGGAGAAAATCTTTCTTGTTTTAGGCAAATAGGTTTGCAAGTGGCTTCAGGGATAGTTGTTGCTGTTTTTGTGAATGTAGTGCTTACTATGCTTATGGTAATTAAAAGATTTCACGCGCTGCTCACTAATTAATGATTGTTGTTTTAGCTTTCGCTAAAGATTTTTCTTAATCTCTTTCAATGCTTCAAATTCTACCAAATCGTAATCAATTTTCACATCTCTTATTAAGTTGCTTTCATAGTGCTTTTGATATTTTGCTTCAAGCGTGGTTAAAGGATTCTCTATCTCTTGCATGCCTAGATGTTGAAGGATAAAAGAAAGTCTCTTTTTATTTCTTTCGATTTCTTCTTCAAGTTCTATTATTTCGATTTTGATGTGCTCTTTTATTGCGTCATATATGAAAGCAAAATGTGCCTCAGTTGGTTTGTCTGCAATATAAGCGGCTACACCTTCGTCATGCTCATCAAAATGAGTATCTTCATGAAATTGAGTTTCTAGTCTTCTTTTAAATCGAAATAATTTTTCTATTTTTGACTTTTTATCTTTGTTTGAATAAAGGGATTCAATGATTCTCCATGCTGTTAAGTCCCTAATGATTAAAATTAATGGCTTGAGTATAGTAGCGATAGCAATGGTTCCACCTGCTGCCAGTATAGAAATTAAAATCGTTTTTATACTTAGTGAAAGTGCAATTTCTCTCGTTACTTCTTCCATGTTAATTCCATGTTGTCTATGTTTTATTTAATATTAACTTAGTTATGTTTTTTTTGGAACTAGCGGGCATGCACAACCATCAGCTTATCCCGGTGGGTGGTACAGCGCGGCCTGCGGTTCGCGCAGCGTAGGTGCCAGGGGGCGTTCTTTTCCGGCAGCCCAAGCGTACCGTTTCCTTTCCCATCTTCTCATTGAGTGCACCCATGGTGGCCATTAGCTATTGGCTGTGCCGGTCGAGTCGACAAAACCAATCATAATTTGCCTTACCTATTGTGGAATGCTGTCGTTTTATACAGTATTAGACTCTGGGAGCGCGGCAGGAAAATTCTAATATACGTCGCGTCATATCAAAAACGTCAGGGCAAGGGCATGCGCGTAAACTATTTGGGGCCAGCAGTTATGGGGGTTAAACACCCGGCGATAGCGGAGTTTGATCAACGGCGGTTTTCACCCAGTTATTTTTTAGTCGAGGTGAGCGAAGAGGCGACACCGGGTGGGCCGTGGATGGAGGGGGATGTGCTGGTAGTGGATGAAGCGCGCTCGTTTGGGCATGCGGATCTGGTGGTGGCCGAGGTGGAGGGGGAATACCGATTGTTTAAATCGCACCGAGTGGGTAGCCGCTGCCGATTGCTGCCGCCCAATGGTGGCGAAGGGTGTTTTGTTAACCCTGAACAGTTCAAAGGGGTGGTGGTGAAGCAGGCGAGGTGCTGGGCTTTGTAAGCAATCTCTTACAAACGTGACGGTAATGTCTTACATCGCGAAGCTGCATTGTCTGTTAGGTTGAGGGTGCGCTTGGATGCGCTAGCCGGATGGAGCCAGCTTTACTGTAAGGATACGGATACCAAAAACCCTCGGCCATTGGATGGCCGGGGGTTATATTTTAGAAGTACTAGTTAGCCGCTTTCTTTCGCCCCTTTAGCTTGGGCGCTTTTGCCCAGGTAAGGTCATAGTGCATAGGGGCTGAGGTCTGTAGAACTTCTTTTGATATAACAGGCCACCATTCGATTAACCGCACAGCGGTTTCCCAAGCTTTCTTCTTTTTCCAGTCGTTGCCCAGGTTAATCGTGGTGATCCCGCAGTTCTCGAAGGCAAACATTTCAGGGTCACCCTTTTGAAAGCGATCCTTGGAGATGATTACCCAAGTGTTATCAGATTGTTGGAGACGCTCAAGCCACTCTTGGTCGGGTACACCGGTGCCGCCGTTAAAAGCTTTGGCGTGTACTACGGTATGCCCTTCCTTGCAGAGTTTGGCTAGGTGATCAAGTGCGTTGGCGATGTGATGGCTGATGTTTTCGTCAATGAAAAAGTGCACCCGATAAAATCCTTTCTTCGAATTTTACGGCGCGCTCTACTTCATCTTGCGTTACATCATACGCACGGGCTGCATCTGCTGCGCTGCCCTCTACCTTTGCTGCTTGGGCCAGTGTGGCGGTGGGCATATGGCTGGGCAGTACGATGGGCTTGCCAAAGGCAAAGCGGGGATCGATCACAATGCAGGGATCTTTGGGGTCTGGATGCCAGCGCACAGGATCTCCCTCTGCATCGAATTCGATGCCTGCCCTTAGTGAGGGCACTATCACATCTTCAAATGCGTTTTGGCGCTTAACCAGATCAATCACGGCTGTTTCGCCGCTTTCTTCCAGTGCTTTCAGGAATACCTTTTGGCCATCGGTACACAGCTGAGGATTGATGAGCGGGTAATCCCGCTGAAGCAGCTCGCTTAGTTCATGCAGTGCTTCCCGGATGACTGACAAACTCACATTGTGGCTACGAAATTTAGCCACAGCACGGAGTTCGAGCAGGTCTTTAAAGCTTAGGGTGTCTGCTGCGCCTAGCGCTTGGGGTTCGGGTTCCCATAGAGGCCCCTTTTTCGACCGTGCAGGCATGAGCCAGCGGCGAATCTTCTCCGCTTCTACGCCAATCAGGCGCTCTGCTTGCTTGGGGCTGTAAAGCCCGATGTTGGTGAATGCGGTCATTGCTTACCCCCCCAGCGTGGCGCTAGGTACGAAATACGGCGGCTTGAACGGGTGTATTTTGGAGTGTTTTACACTGTTGTACATGGCTATAGTCTGACACTTTGCGTGGACAGCGCAAGCGGAAAAGTGCGTTAAACGCACCTATTAACAACGGCATTCACCTCGTTTCCATCCTGATACTGCACGTATAGCCACGGTCGTTCAGGTCGTGGCGCACTTCATCAATGATCCAAGGCGTTGCGTCGATCTGTTCCTTGAAGCCCACGGTGGTGACCGGGGTTTCGGGGTAGATATCGGCGCGACCTTCGGCGAGGTCCAGCGTTAGCTCTGAATGCTTTCGCTGTAGGCGCGTAAGCTCTGCGGTGGCTTCTTCAACCGCGTGGGCTTCCGTTGCGTAGGTGTGGCGTAGGCGTTTGGCGTTCTCGCTGTTGCCTACCAGCACTTCCTTGCGTTCCGCTTCGTCCAGGTCGCTCCAGTAGGCAATTACACCTGTGAACTCTTCACGGTCTGCAATCAGGTAGCGGTGGGTATCGCCTACGCCGCGCTTCAGCGTGAGCATTGGTATGGGCGTGCCGCCTGCGGTAACGCCGCCGTTCATGGGCATAAAAAGCAGGCTGCCGTTTTTGGCCATGCACAGGGCGTCGTAGCGTTCGGCTAACCGATAAAGAAAGTGGAGGTCTGATTCGTCGGTCTGGTCGATGTGATCGATAAAGATGCCCGCCAGCGGCGCGGCGATGTTGGGGGCTAGGCCTAGCCGACCGGCGGCGGTGGCGACGATCTCTTGCAGGGTTTTTTCGTGATAGCTTTCGCAGCGCTTGGCGGGGTTCTCTTTGCGTAGATCCGCGCTGCGGGCGCGGATTGTGAGCACGTCCGGCGCGCCTGAGTGTTCGACTTCATCCACGGTAAAGCTGCCGCGATCCACCAGCGCTTCGCCTTCCCAGCCCAAGGCTACGGTCAGGATCTTGCCGCGCGGCGGTATCGCCAAGCGGCCGTCGTGGTCTTCCAGTGTGAGGGTGAGTTCATCGGTCGTCGTACCGCGCCGGTCGGTGATGGTGAGGCTCTGCAGGCGGCTGGTCGCGGCCATGCCACCGATGCTATACGCGGGGCGTCGGGCGGGAATCATTACACTAACCTCGGCACGGCGCGCATGGCCATACCAGCCAGCGGGCCAAGCATGGCGAGCAGGTTGCCGTTATCGTCTTCTACCCGGTGCAGCACCATATCGAAGTCGATTTGCTGGGCGGCGCCGTCGCGCATAAGTGCCACTTTGCGTTCCTTTAAGCTTTCCAGCACGTAGTAGCCGTAGTTTTTGCCGGTGCCTTCGATCAGTGGCCACGCGTTGCCTTCGTTGGCCATATCGCGCAGCTGGTCAAGGTGCGGCTGGCCGCCGGTGAATTGTGGGTGCAGGGTGCCGGTCAGCGTGATGGTGTCATCGCCGGGGCCAAGAAACTGGCGAGCGGGTAGCAGGCCCACACGGCCTTGGGCCTCTTGCCGCCACCGGGTTTGGCGTTGCAGTTCCTGGTAAGCGGCGGTGTCTAGCGAGAACACGAACATGCCGTAAATCATCATCATTTGTCAGTACCTCAATCAATGTCGTGGAATGCCGAGCGGCGCGAGGCTTGGGCACGGCGCTCGGCATCGCGTAGGGCGCGCTGTACTTCGGCGTTTACCATCCGCGCCAAATCTTGCTCGTTCATGCCGGGGGCGGCGTGGATCTCGATGTTGATGCCGCCGTTAATCACTAGCCCGCCGCTGTTGGGCTCGCTGGCGTGATTTTGTAGCGGTGGGCGGGCGTCTATCTGTACGCCGCTGGTGTCGATTTGTAGCGGGTCGAATTGGGGGAGTTCTGGCCACTCGAAGGCCAAGGCGTCGAGTGTTGGCAGTTCGGGCTTGGCGACGCTGGTGTAAAGGTTGGGTAGCTCTGGCCGCTGGATCTCAAGCGTGCCCAACTTGGGCAGCGTGGGCCGCTCTACCTGCAGGGCATCGAGTGCAGGCGTTTCAGGCGTGGCGACGCTGGTGTAGAGGCTGGGCAGCTCGGGCAGTGCGGGCGGCGTGACTTCAAGCGCGATAGCGGGCGATGCAATCCCGGCGCCAAGCATTAACCCGGCAGCTGCATTGCGTAGACGATCTGTGAGACTGCGTACCTGATCGACAGGACCATCGGCGGCGCGGCTGATCCCCTGATTCAGGCCGTTGGCGACATCGTTACCGATGCTACGAAAGACGCGGCTGGGGGAGTGGGTATCCAGTGCATCGCGCGCGGTATTCTCGGTGCCTGTCGCCAAGTTTTTGACGGCGTTCCATGCGGAGCTTGCCCCGTTGCGAATACCATCACCCAAGCCGTTGGCAACATCACGGCCGACGTCCATGGCATTGCCCACGGCGTCGCTCATCCAGCCCGCAATATTGCTGGCCAAGCCGGTGACGTGGTCGCGCAGCGCGCCCGCCATGCCGGTGATGCCGTTGATCATGCCTTCGACAATGTTGATGCCGAAACCTTCAAAGACACGGCTGGGGGAGTGAATGCCCAGCACGCCTTTGAACCAGTTCATCACACTGGTGGCCATGCTGGTAATGCGGTCACGTAGGGCGGTGAGCTTTGCAGTTAGCCCACCGATTAGGCCGTCGATGATAAAGCCGCCCAGGCTGCGGAATCCTTCGGGCACCTCGATGCCCAGCATATCCAATGCTGATATGAACGCGGTGTGCAGTAGCCCGATGGGTGACCAATCGATCAGCAGCTTGGTAACGCCGCCGATGCCATCGCCAAAGGCGTCATTGACCGTTGACCAAACACTGCCCGCCGCTTCACGTACCCAGCCAAGTGCGCTGGTCATGCCGTTGGCCAGGCCGCCAATCATCTTGCTACCCAACTCGGTGAGCGAGCCGGGCAGCTCTATACCCAAGCGACCGAGTGCGGATGAAATGCCGCTATAGAGCAGGCCGAGCGGTGACCAGTTGACCAGCAGGCGGGACACGCCGCCGATCCCCTCGCCGAACGCATCTTTGATTTGCCGCCAGATATCGCTGAAAAATGCCTTAATGGGTTCCCAGTATTTGTAAATCAGGAACGCTGCACCGGCGATGGCCATGATGGCCCAGCCGATGGGGTTGGTGGCGAGGAAGATGGCCGTGGCTTTAAGCGCACCGAGTAGGCCAACCGTCAGTGCTTTACCCACACCGAACAGCGCGGCGCCTGCTGTCTTGAGAATGGGTGCGAGTGCCCCGGCCTTGATGCCCAGGGTGGCCATGGCGAACCGGGTAAACAGCAGCGGGGAGAGAATGCTGGCAAAGGTCATCGTGACGGCACCACCGATAGTGGCTAGGGCAATCATGCCCGCCGCCGCCTTGGCGATAGTACCCGCTAGCTCGGGGTTGGCTTTGATCCAGTTGCCGACGCCACGGGTAATGGCAGTAATGCTCTGGATGAGTTCGCGTAGGGGGCCGTCGTTTGTATCCGTGATTGAGATTCCGACTTCTTCCCATGCGCTGCGCAGGTTCTTCAAATCGCCGCCGATGTTATCGGTCATGGTGGCGGCCATGCGGGCATTTTCGCCCATGTTCTCGCCCAGCGCGTTGATGATCTCATCAAGCTGGCCACCGCCCATGGCGTCGACCAGTTCCGCCATGCCCGAACCCGCTTCCACGCCGAAGATATCCTGCATGATGGCTTTGCGCTCGACGTTGCCCAAGTCAGCCGTGGCTTGGCTGATATCGCGCAGAATGTCGGGCATGGCGCGCATGTTGCCGTTGGCATCGGAAATTTGGAGCCCGATGTTTTCGATGGCGGCGGCGCCTTTGGCTGCGGGATTGGTGAGCCGGTTCATCATGGTACGCATGGTGGTACCGGCCTGGCTGCCTTGGATGCCGATGTTGCCGAGGATGCCCGACATGGCCGCCGCCTGCTCCATGGTGAGCTTGAGATCTTCTGCGCCGCCCAGGTACTTCATGGTTTCGCCGAGCATTTCCAGATTGACGTTCGCGCGGCTGGCGGTGCCCGAGAGAATATCCGCGACGCGAGACATTGCGCCGTCGGCTTCCATATCGACCTTGAATGCACCGGCGATATTACTGGCGATATCTGCCGCGCGGGCCAGCTCAGTATTGTTGGCCTGGGCGAGATCCAGTACATCGCGCATTGACGCCTGGATGGCTTCGCTACTCATGCCCGCACGCAATAGGAACTCTTGGCCACCGCCGACCTCGGTAGCACTAAAGGCGGTGGTTCCGCCCAAGTCGCGAGATTGTTGGCGTAGTGCCTGGAGGCGTTCATCGTCGGCATCGAAACGACCAACGGCCTGTAGCGTACTCATCTGCTCGCCCCATGCCACGCCGGGGGCGAGTAGCCGTGAAGCAGCATAGCCTTGAGCCATGCCGGTACCCAGCATGCCCATACCCACGCCTTGGGCGCGGGCGACATTGGCCATGCCATTTTGGTAGCGGTCGCGGGCCTGGGTTAAACGCCGTTGGCGTTCGGCAACTTCACTTAAGTGGCGTTTTTGCTGTTGGAGGGCGGTGTTTAGCCGTTCCTCTTTTGTTCGCAGTTCCCGGGCGCTTCTGCTCAGGTTGTCGGTGCTGATGCCTGCTTCATCCAGCCGCGTTTTTAGCCCACGGATGCGCTCGGTTTGGGTGGCGTGGTTGCGGGTGAGCTTTTTAACCTCTTCGCCTGCGTTACGCGTGCGGTTGCGGTACTCCTTCATCGCCCGAGCGGATCGGTCGAACTCGGTTTGCGAGCCGTGCAAGCGGATGCGGGCGCGCTCAAGCGAGGCCGTTAGCTGTTCGTTAGGCTTTTTGGTTTCTATTAGCTGCTTGGCGAGACGGTCGTACTCGCGGCGGGCAACGGTCAGGCCTGATTTAATACCGGCATGGGCTTCGCGCTGGCGGTCGAGTGCCAGGGTGTATTCGCGGTTTCGGTTCTGGGCATCGCGTAATGCGCGGGTATTGGTGCGCATGGCGGCGTTGGCTTTGCGGTAGCTGGTGAGGTCGCCTTGCTGCCGCTGCAGTTCTTTGAGCTGGCCTTGGGTTTCGCGCATGGCCTGGGCAGTTTTTCCCGCCCCTTCACGCATCTTTTTAAGCGGGCCGGTGACACGGTCCACGGCGTTGAGCATCACTTGCAGTCGTAGATTACGTGCCATCGGTTTTCCTATTTACTGTGCTGCTTGCCGCCCTTTGGCTTGCTGCCTTCGTGGCGTTTTCTTGCGCGCTCGCGCCACTGCATTAGTTCTTCCAGCTCCATGTTGTCCATCGCGCTGGGTTCCCAGTGAAACACCATGGCCAAGTCGGCCATGGCGTCTTCGACGAACTCGGGGAGGGCTAGGCTTCGATGTCCTTGTACTTCTTTGGAGTCAAAAAACCGTTTAGCGCCGTGCCGAGCTGGACCAGATCCACGATATCCATGGTTTTAAGTTCGGCCTCGGTGAGCGCCGGGCTGGTGATGCGGGGCATGACTTTAGTGAGCGCCGCGACATCCAGATTCATGATGTCGACGAGGGAGACGCCGCGCATACCACCGGACATGGGTTTACGCACGGTGATCTCGCTAACCGTGCTTTTGCCACGCTGTAGCGGTGTTTCCAGCTCGACGACTTCCGTCGGCACGCCCGGCGCGGTGGCTTTGGCTTCTTCGGCGGCGATCTGGTTTTCAGTCTTGTCTTCCATTGCTGTGATTTCCTATGTGCTGGGTGTGGCCACCGGGGTGGCCGTGGTGAGTGGGGTGGTGGTTATAAACCGAGGGCGCGGCGGCGCTCGGCTAGGCGGTCGGTACCGCGCACGATGAAGACGAAGCCGGGTACGTCGCGCTCGATGATGTCTTCGCCGTCTACTGTCAATTTGAAGTACGAAAGCGTGGTGGTGACGCTGATCTGGTTGTTATCGCCCTTGCTTGCGTCGCCCATTGAGATTGTCTTGTGGCGGCCGCGCATGACGATCTCGACCGGCACGATGTCGCCGGTTTCATCGGATTCGTAAGATCCGGTGAAGCGCAGCATGGTGGCGTCGTGGATAGGGCTGCCGTAGCTGTCGAAAATTTCGGCGATCATGCCGCCGGCCGTCCATTCGAACTCCTGCAGTTCGTTGCCGTGGTCGACTTCGATGGGGCCGTCCATGCCGCCGCCTTCGTACTCGACCATGCGGCGGGCGAGTTCCGGCAGGGTTAGTTCGGGGATCTGGCCTTGCCAGTTGTTGCCGTCGCCGAACAAGTTAAAGTCCTTGAGAATCTTGGGTAGCATTTTGCTTGCTCCTGTTAGTGCCTGTCGTTGGGCGGCGGCTTACTGGCTGATGCGGGCGGCGAAATCTACGAGGTATTGATCGGTGATGCGCTGCTGGAACATGAGGTTTTCGAGCGGCGGTACCGGGGTGTAGTCGTAGTCGATGTAGAGCTTGCCGCTCTTTAATACCTCTGGGCTGTTTAGCTCTTCGTCGAACCACGCGGATCCGCCGAGCAGGTAGCCGCCCCGGATCAGTTCGCGGAATTTGGCGTTGATGCCTTCGATGATGTCGCGCACTAGCGATGGGTGCATCGGCTTATCGACGGCCCACATATGCGCCTCGGCGATGGTGTCGGCCAGCACTTGGGCGGTGCGGGTGTACGACTCAAACGCGAAGAGGGGGTCGATGCTGCAGGTGCGGGAGCCCCAGAAACGGAAGCCGCCTTTCTGAATCAGCGTGGTGATGTCGGCGGCGTTGAGGTAACCGGCGTCGGTCGCTGGATCCTGCAGATCCCAAGAGAGATCCTTGGTGATGCCGGTTACGCCGTTAACCGGCATGTTGGATAGGGTTTTATGCCAGCCCATTTCGTTATCCAGCCGGGCGCGGTGACCGAGTGCTTTAGCCACTGCAGACAGCGGGCGGGTTTCTTCGGCGTCAACATCGAACGCTTGCCAGTTGGGCCAGATCACCATGACTTCACGCTGGCCGAAGCCTTCGCGGTACATGTTGGCTTCTTCCTTGGTTTCACAGCCGTAGGCGCTGACATAAACGAACGCGCGCAGCTGCTGGGCGATCCCGGCCAATTCGCTTGCGACGCTTTCATTGTCGAGTTCGGGCACGCCGAGAATGCGCGGTTTTACGCCGAGTTTGGTTTCGGCAGCGGTGAGGGCTTGTATGCCGAGCTTTTGCCCGGTGCTGCTGACGCCGCCGATGATGTTCGCGGTGGTGGCGTCTTCGTCTGCGCCTTCTTCCACGCGGACCACGACGCAGATTGCGCGGGTTTCGCTGACGATGGCGGAGAGCGTGCGGCGCAGCGTGCCGCCTGCACCGGCGTTGCCGATGGCGGCGTAGAGATCGGTGATTAAAACAGGGGTATTGAGCGGGAAGGCGTCTTCATCGGCAGCGGGGGCGGTGGCCACGACGCCGATCACGGCGGTGGACACGGTACGGATGGGTCGCGTGCCTTCGTTAATTTCGACGACGCGAACGCCGTGGTGATGTTGGTCTGCCATGTGCTTGGCTCCTGCGCAGGTTCAAGCGGGGTAATGGTGTGGCTTGCTAGTGGTGCCATGCTGCGATGACTACGCGCGGGAGGGTAGCGGCGGGCGTTGTGCGGAGAATGCGTGACAGTTTGCGAATTAGCGTGCACAAAAAAGCCCGCCAATCGGCGGGCTAACGGTTCACATTAACGGTGGCCAATGCGGCCAGATGAGCAGCATTAATTCCACCATGTTGACGAACGTATCAAACAACAAAACCGATAGTTTTACGTAAATCATGTCATTCACCAAAAATCTTGGTTTGTGAAGAATGCGGTGAATGACACGTTAAAATTTCAACTAAGAGTTGAACAAAACATCAAATTTGATACCTTAACGTTTGTGTGAACGCTTCAACGTGTTTTAACACCGCACGGTTAGAAGCCATCAAGGGGCCATGATCTGTAGGAGGATCATGGCCTTTTGCCGTTCTAGGCCAAGCTTCGATTGAAAAGACTACATATAGTCCCCCACGAAATCAATTCAGGCATATCTGGTATTTTTTCATCCACAGGTCAGCGCTCGGGAGAATCCCAAAAACCTTTGGGAATTAGCCCAAGTATGTTGGCTTTCATTCTAAAGAATTATTTGTAAGTGCTTCTTTCAGTCGAAAAAAGCCCGCTTTTTAGGCGGGCAGTAAGAAGCTCTCTAATCAGATTCGTTTGATTAGAAAAGGCTTTTCGTTATTAGGGCTGCGAGTAAACACGCCCCTAGTGGCGCGAGCACATCAAACACGGATTTCACCGTCCATCCTCGCCAAGCGCCTTCATACCAATTAACCGGCGGCACTTCCCCCCACGTCCAGCCTCGGCGGTGTGCCACGCGGTATTCGTTCTGGGCAATTTCACGACCCAGAAACAGCGCCACGGCAACGCTACCGGCTACCCACATACCCATGAGCGGCCATAACGCGAACTGGATTAACACCGCAATCAGTGCGTGCTCAATATAGGAACGGTTCATAGTGCGCCCTCTTGCGGCCGGTACTGGTTGAGCTGCTCGATGGCTTGCTGGGCGGCTGCCTCGGCTTCCTCAATTGTTGCTGCCCGGCTGACCGCTGCTTTACCGCCCAGGCGGGCGCTACGAATAGCCCCAAGTGCCTGTTCCCACTCGGCGGCCGTGGCCACGATCTCTTTAGCGGCGGCTTCAGCGTCCACCTCAAACATGCTGATATGGTCCTGCACACTTGAGGGTATCGCGTTTGCTTCTTTGCCATTGGCTAGCCACTCAGCGGCCTCGGCTTTGGCGAGCAGGTATTCTTGGTCGATATAACTACCGGGGCTAACGAACGCGGCGCGGGCGTTACCGGCGGCGGTGTCGATGTCGTTGTTGAGGCGGGAATGAATATGGGAGAGCACGGTCTCTGCTGGTACGCCTGCATGCAGCAGATCAGCAACAGACCAATTGACGTACGATTTATTTCCATGGCTAATCGTTAACATAGTGGCCTACCCTCTGAAATTAGATGAAATGTTGCTGACGGATAGCTTTCCTGAGTAGTCAGCAATTGTACGATCTGCGTAGAAATAATCTTCCGCGACAGACAGATCAGCCGGGAAAGTGCAGATTCGGAACATTGTAATGAGCAGATTTGCCACACCCTCAGCGAAATGTATCTTTCTAGTAGTTCCGTATTGGTTTGCCAGTTCCTTTGCATTCAGCAAATATTCAGAAAAATCTACATTCTCAAAGCGAATGCCGATTACTACGTTTGTACTTAGACCAGCGTTGGTTTTTAGAAAACCAAGGCGCGTTTCGATATTTTCAGGATCACTCGCGAGTAACTCTGATACGCCCACCTTGTCTAGACCTATTTTTACGTTGCGCATGTAGAGAGTTGAACAACTGCTGAGATCTATAAACCCCAACCGCCCACGTTCTCGCAGCCCTTTTGTATAGCCGCAAATTAAATTTGTTTCCTTTCCACCATATCCACCGTCAATCCAAATTGAGGCGTTGGTAGGCGGGCTTATTTCTGCATCATTGTTAAATAAGTAGTCACCTATGATTTTTAATCGATACAGCCCTCCAGGCATCATCAAATTCCTGGCTGAGCTGATTGTTTTTAATGCACTGGCAACAGAAACCCCGTCGTTCTCATCGCTACCATTTTGTTGGTCTATAAATATTTCTACGCTATTGCTGTCCTTAATAGCATCAGTAATGCTGCTAGCCACAGCATTGGTTTTCTGATCAATTTCATCCAATTTCCCAGCCACTTGGCTGGTAAGGCTATTAGCAGCGCTGACGAGCGCGGCGATTTGGCTTTCTAGGCTCATCGGTTTACTCCTGAGTGGTGTTTTGAATGTTGGCTGCGCCTTGGCTAAAGGCGTCGGTTAATGCGGTGAGTGATTCACTGAGCTGGCCTTCCAGTTCGTTTACCCTGGTCTTCGTGGCTTTCTTGGCTAACTCTTCGGCGATGGTCGTGGCGAAGTTGGGGTTGTTGCCCAATGCTTCGGCGATCTCGGCGAGGGTATCGAGGGTTTCCGGTGCGCTGCCGATCAGTTGCTGAATACGTGCGTCGATCTGCTCGGTGGTGAGCACATCGGTTTTGTTCGCCTTGTTGCGTAGCTTGCCGTCGATGACCCCTAGCGTGTGGGTGACCGCTTGGCGTAGGGCGATGAGGTTTTCATCAAAGCTCATTTTGTGGCGTCCTCCTGTGCGGCGATCATGCCGCCGTGGTAACTGATGGCGTCGGTGAGTGCGGCCAACACGCTGTCGATTTGATGGGTGGCTTTGCTGGCCTCTGCGACCTGGGCGAGAGTCTCAGGCGATAGCGTTCCCGGTGGCCCCTGCAAGCCGTGGCTGATGACCTGAAAGCGCGGTGGTGCGGGCAGGTGAACCGTGATCGAGCGCGCGGGCATGGTGACGGTGAGGCGAGTAGCGTTAGCCATGAATCACCCCCGGCGTTAGCTGGAAGTGACCGCGTAGCAGGCTGTACACATCACCGGATGGGAACGTGACGCGCAGCTCGTACCGCGCGCCGGACCAGCTCGGCGAGACAGCGCCCGCTGTTTGCTCGGGGCGGATATGGACGTTGATGCCGCCCTGGTCGTCAGTCAGCTCGATACCGTTACCGGTTTCGCACGTCAGCAGCGGCGCGCCCTGGGTGGTGGCCACCACAAAACTGGCTTCGCAGCCGGTGAGGTCAATCGGCGTGGCGGCTGGGTCTTCGCTGGCCCATGCTGCGCTGAACCGGTACGTGGTACCGGCCACCATGCTGATCGTGGGGGCCTGGGTACTCATGCGCGTTTCTCTAACTCTTGCACGCGAAACAGCAGATCCACCTGGCGGGCCATGTTGTCGACGATGGCGGCCGCATTGGCTGTGTACTGTTCGCCCCAGGCAGCTAGCGACAGGTCGGCCCCGGTCGTCTCGATAGTGACCGAGTCGGCGGGCAGGGCATCGAGGCGAAGATCGAATGCAAGCAACAGCGGTACGTTGTTGGAGACGTACGCAAGCGGCTGTTCGCTGGACCAGATCGCGAGGAGGGTGCCGTCTTCTAACTGGAACCCTACTTCTCTTACCCAAAACTCTGGGCCGTCGCCATCCACGACGCCGGTCACGTGTAACTGGCGGTCGTCGGTTTTTTGGCCGTCGGCAATGGCGATGCGGCGGCGCTGGTTTCCAAGCGCGGTATAAGTGGGGCTGGGCGCGCGGCCATCATCGCCCAGCACAATATGAGTAATTCGGGCCTGCAGACCATCGCCTTGGGCATTGAATACGGCGTTTAGGCCTGCGTGGGTGAGTGTGGGTATCAGGGCCGTCATGGTTGGCTCTCCATATAGCAGCGCGTGACTGCAGTAACGCGATAGGTGCAGACCACCGCGAGCGGGGTGGTGGATAAGGTAGCGTCCAAGGCTGCCGGGGCGTGGCGGCGGGTAACGGCTGCCGTCTTTTGTACTGCCGTAGCGGCTAGGTGGCTTTGGGCTGCCAGCGGGGGCGTTACGGCATTGGCTGTATCACGACGCACGGCGGCGCTTTTGAGCGCACTGGCTGCCCCCATGCCTGCCTTTAAGCGGGCACCCACTTTGAATTCGTAGTGGCTGCGCTTGTTCTTGGCGTTATCAATCGCGCGGCGTAGCTGGGTGTAAAGCGTATCGCTGAGCAGGGCCGGTGCTTCGGGCGTGAGGTTTTCGTTCACGTAGAGCACGGCGCTGAACGTGCCCCGTGGCAGGTTCGGCGTGGCTTCGAACCACTCGGTAAGCTCTACGCTGACGCCTAGCGTCTCCATGGCCAGTTCAACCGCTGGGCGCGTGCCTTTGATCCGGTGTAGCTCGGCGCTGTTGGCGATCACGCGACGCTTAACGCTTTCGGGCCATGTTTCGTGCCATTGATCGACCGAGAACGCCCAGGCGAGAAACGGTAGAAACTCTACGGGGCAAGTGGCGGGGTTCCAGAGGGTGCGAAGCGGTACCGGTAGATCCAGCGGGTGCGACGCAGCTACGCGACGCTCAAGCGCGGTGCGGTTGGGGGGCAGTAAATCGGTCATACGCCCTCCGTGCTTAACGTGATGCCGGTGCAGTAGGGGGCTTGGTTCGGCTGGGCGTTAATTTCGCCAAAGCCTTCGAGCGTGATGCGCTCGATACCTTCAACTGTGAGTGCCGCATGCACACTGGAACGGGTGATCCACGCGCCCAAGCGGTGACGATTGGCGACGTACTCTTCTAACCGCTTTTGAGCTTCGCCCCGAATCACGGACGGGTCGGGTCCATCGCGCACGGCGAGGACGGCGGTCACTGAGAAGGGAAGCAATTCAGGGCCTTGAACGGTGACGCGGTCGGTTAGCGGGCGCCGTTCGTCGAGGCGTTGGCGGACGGCATCAAGTACGTCCCCGCTGGGCTGGCCATCGGCTTGGCGTGACAGGATGGTGACGACGACGTCGACCGGCTCGGGGCTATCGACGGATACATCAAGCACATCGGGGTGGGCGCTTTTGGCTTGGAATTCATAAGCGCCGCTTGGCCCGGCGACTGACAGGCCTTCGAACGCAAGCTGGATGCGCGGGCGGTAGTCGCGGTCACGCTCGAAGGTGGGCGGCACTGGTGGCATGGCGGCGGGGTTGCCTGCATCCAGTAGCAAGCGCTTTACGCCCAGGTTAGCGCCGAGCTGTTCCAAGTCTTCATCTTCGGCAAAAGCGATCATCACCGCGCGGGCGGCTTCATTAATGCGCTGGCGTAGCAGTAGTTCGCGGTAGGCGTTTTCTTCCAGCAGTTTGACCAGCGGCTCCGATTCCAGTGTTAGCAGTTCGGCCAGTGCGTCGCGCTCTTCCTCTGGGTGCAGGGCGATTAACCGCGCCTTACGCTCGGCGAGGATGGTTTCATAATCCAGTGGCTCGATAATGCTCGGCGCAGGGAGTAATGACAGATCGATAGGGGCGTTCATGCTATGGGCACTCCAACGCTGAGCGGCTGGCCATCGGCGGTTTTGCCGTAGAGTTCCATCGTGACCGTGCCGGGTAGCTGGGTGCTGACGATCCGGCGAGTACCGGTGATTTGCACGCGGGGTTCCCAGCGGCTTACGGCAATGACTGTGGCGGCGTAGACCTGCATCAATAGGGCGTCATTCAGAGGGCGGTCGAGTAGCTCGGGCACCAAGCTGCCGTACTCGCGGCGCATGACGCGGCTACCAATGGGCGTGGTGATGATATCGGCGACGCTCTGGCGGATGTGCTCGATGCCATTGAGGCGTTGGCCGGTCGTGGCGTTCATGCCTGGCATTAGATTGGCTCCCCGGTGTTGCTGGGACCGGACTGTATGCCGCTATGGGCATGGTCGCTGCCGGTGTTCTTGCCGTTATGGGTATGGCTGCCGCCGCTTTGGGCGTAGCTGCCCGCGCGCTGCATATCACCGGTGTGATCGATGTTGCCGTGCCACTGGGTGCCGCCGGGGGCATGGATCTCGATAGAGCCGGGCAGGTTGATGCGTAGCACGCTGCGCGCGTGGTCGTACTCGAACAGGGCGCCGTCGGGATATTCCCGCGATACCTTGCCGGGGTCGTTGCTGGGTGGCTGGTGGTTCAGCTGAAACAGGCTGGGCATGGCCACGCCGTTGGCCAAGTCGCCGCCGGGCGAGAGGATCATTACCTGTTCGCCCCTAGTGGGCGGGTTCCAATCGCGCGTGGTGCCTGCTCGGCCGTTGGCCCATGGTAGCCAGCCAGTGAGCAATTCACCGGAGCGAACGCGCACAGCGGGGAGGCGTTCACCGGGTGCGCCGTGGTCCACCTCGGCAATGGAGCCAAGGCGAACGATGTTCTGGATTAGGCGAAGTATTTCGGCGGCGTTGTTCATGCGGCCATGCTGCGATGACTACGCGCGGATGGGTAGCGGCGGGCGTTGTGCGGGGTGGATTGCACAATCAGCTTAATAGACAATCTACAGTCAAGTTCACATTACAGCGAGTTATACAATGAAAGAAATTGTTAAGTTTAATCTAAGTATTGGTGCTTTATTGACAGTGATAGTTTATGTGACAGGTTTTATGTGGCAGTACGCTTACCTAGGGGTGATTACAAATAATATTAACTGGATAAGAGTAGTAACGTCGGATTATATCCATCTTGGTATTATGGCTATCTTATTTGTTATTAAACCTTGGGCTCTTATTTTGTTGATTACAATAATGTTCGCAGCTCTAAGCGGGTTGACGGATAGATTACTTATGAGAATTTGGCATGAACTGACGTTTAAAGGTAAAAGAAGACTGCAGCCATGCTTTTATTATTTTAATTTATTTTTTGGATGGAGATCTGCAGGAAAAATATTCGTCACTTATTTAATTTTGTTTATTTTTTCCTTAAATTTATTTTTAAAAGTTACAGATGTTGCAGTTCAACATATGTCTTACAGGCTAATAAGTGATGGGTTTGATGAGATTTGCAATAAAGATAAGTTGTGTTATCAAGGTAAAGTTCTTTATGTTGGTGATAAGCAGATTTATTTTTATAGTTTTGATGACAAACAGAATGTCACTGATGGGAGTCTTATGCTTGAGAATATTTCTGACTGGTCGGTCACTATGGCTTGGAATGAGCAGGGGCGTGACGTCATCAACCAGTATATTGCCAATGAAGGCTCAATTTTAGATTATTTAGATAAGTAATGAATGATGATATCTGCAATGACGCTTTCATCATTTTTTGTGATGCCTACGAGTTCGCGGCGAGCGTATTTATGCATGGGGCCGCCTTTTTCCACACGGTCGCGTAGACCGTAGTGGTGGACGCGGGCGATTTTGGCGACGCGCCCGGCAAACTGGACAGCTGCTTCATCGGCGGTTGTTTTGATACGCAGGTGTTTGGCGGTGCGCAGCTTCGTGAACATGGCTTTGCGGCGGATGGCACCGCGCCGCCCGCGTAGCTGATTGCGTGGTTCGAACGGGGTGCCGTCGGGGTTCGTTTGCGCTTTTATGCGGTCGCGGTTGGCGATGCGCAGATCTCGCGCGACCTCGCGGGCCAAAACGCGGCGCTCTTTAGGGGTGAGCTTTTCAATCAGCGGTGTGAGCCAGCTGTCTAGCTGCTGCAGGTCGTCGTTCATGCTGGGCTATCCCATGCCGATTCTTGGGTGTAGTCGTCATCGCCAGGGTGCTTGATGTTTAGCTGCCAGTGCTTGGCGGGGCAGGCGTCGGCGGGGTAGGCGGGCATGCGGTGTTCTGAATTGATACTGCCGGTTTCGCAGTTGACCAGGGCGACCACGCGTTCTGTTAGGCGCACCGTTAGCGCTAGATCCCAGTGGGTGTTGTTGAGGATCTCTGCTTCGATTTGAACCGCTTCGTCTTCGACGAGATCCGGCTGGTAGGTGTTGAGCCATTGCAGCAGCGGGATCATGACTGTGTCGAGTGGGCCGCTATAGTCGGTGATGAGAATTTGGGCGTCGACGGCGTACTGGTGGCTTAAATTGGTGCCGCGCGAGAATTTGATCTTGCCGTCGTTGACGAAGGTATGGAGCTGCTCGGGGTTACGTGCCAATTCAGGGACACTAGCGAGCAAATGCGCCCTTAAGTGCTGTAATTTGATCATTGTGGGGCTTCGCTATGACAGAGAATAATGGCGTCGACCTCGGCGGCGCACTGCGCCCAGGCAGCCTCTGTGCTTTCCAACTGCAGGTGCAGCTCACCGTTGGTTTGCGGGTTACTCGCTGGCAGGGTGCAGGGGCTGGGCGTCGCGCACTGATTGATAATAATCGTGGGCACCGGTAACGGCGGGGCGGTTGCGCAGCCGGATAACAGGGCTAGGCAGGCGAGTACCAGCCCAATCGCGTAGCGTGGCGTTTTCACGGTGTAGGTCCTCGATGGTGGCAAGGCGGTTGGCGGCGGTGCGGGAAAGCGTGGCTTGTTGATCCGCCAGCACGCGGCGCTGGGCTTCCAGGCGGCGGGCGTTTTCCCAGAGCGCATCAATCACGACTTTGCTTTCCTGTTCCCGCTGCCGGGATTCGGCAAGCTGCTGTTCTGCGAGATCGGCGCGGGCCTCGGCGGCGTGGGTGCGCTGCCACAGTGCCCAGGTGACCAGTACGACCAGCAGCAGGATGGCGAGGGCAGCAAGTGGGCGGGTCATGGGGTGACCTCTTGTTCCAGCCCTGCCAGGCAAAGCTCCCGTTCGGTAGCGCGGCGTTTCACCAGGCCGTTGAGTTTGCGCCCTTTGGCGTACACCCAGCGGCTTAGTTCATGGCAGGCACCGCGCATGTCGCCCCGGTTGAGCTTACGTAGCAGGGTGGAGCGGGCGAAGTTGCCTTCCCCGACGTTGTAAACGAAGGATGCCAGCGCGGCGCGGGTGGGTGGTGGTAGATCTACCCGGGCGCGGCGGTCGACCGTGGCGAAGGCATCGCCCAGATCGGCTTCGAGAAGTGCCGCGCACTCTGCCTGGCTGAGTGTTTGCCCTATGCGTACGGTAGCCGTGTGACCATAGCAGATGGTCGGGATACCCACCGGGTCGTGGTACGCCGTGGGGTGGTAGCCTTCGTAGTAGGACACCACGGCGGTGGCGATACTAATGGCACCGGCGGCGAGACTGACACCAATACGTGTTTTAAGACCCACGGCGGTTCTCCCAGTAGTGGCGTAGGCGGGTGAGGTAGCGCGGTACCAGCAGGCCGATTTGCAGCGCGAGGTACAGCAGCGTTAGCACGGTGACCCAATCCGCCGGTGTCATGCCGCCGACGTGCAGCAGCGAGACGACGGCTGGCGGCGCGAGCTTGGCGCTTTCGGTGGTGATTTCATACGGGTGGCTCATGGGCTCCCTCAGCTCCAAAGCTGTATTTTGGGTTTCTTTGTTTCGCGGGTTTCCGGTGGCGGCGGTAGCGTGACCGGCGTTCCCTCGCGCAGCACCGGGCCTTGTTCGGCGAGGTGCGGGTTAAGCTGTAGCGCTTGCTCTGTTATCGCGGCGGTTTTGCCGTAGACGCGGTAGAGCAGGGCGTCGAGTGTTTCGCCTTGGTGGGCGCGCACTACCCGTTTCATATCAGCTCGACCGTGGTGTGGTTGCGGCCTGTTAGCTCGGCGATGGCCCAGCGGGCATCGGCGCGGTAGTCGTCCGCGGCGAGGTCTTTGGCTTCGCCGCGTTCGTCGCCTTTGCCTGTGGCTGAGGCGTCGCGGTAGCGTTGCAGAAGATCCGCTTGGGTCTGCGCATAGACGGCGCGGGTGTAGAGCAGTTGCACGTCGCCGGGTGATTGCCAGGGTTCGAGCGGTATGGCGTCCCAAGCCATGCGGCCGGCTTGCTGTTGTTGATGCTGGAAGTTGGCCAGTTGGCGGTTGATATCGGCGACGGCGGCGCGCAGAGATTGGCGGATACGTGCTTCCGTTACGCCGGCAACGCGTTCTTCTTCCTGATATTCGTTCGGGTCGATATCCGGCCAGAAACCATTGTTGATGATTATCTCCAACCGCTTGCTGGGCGGGTTGGTGGTGTAGCCTGTAAAGCTCATGGTGGCAGCCTGTTTAAAAGGGGGTGGGCGACGTTTCGAGCGACGGTGAACCGTTGCTCTCACGACGCGCCCCCTGACGTCGGCGGTCGACTCGGTTGGCCGCTAGCCCGGGGGCTGCGCGGCGGCGTTCTGTTTCAGTTCACGTTCCAGGCGTTCGAGATCTTTCTTCACACCAATGCGGTCGTTGAGCCCAAGTGCACGTTCAAGATTTATTTGGGCATCTTCTAACTGGCCGTTGGTTCGGCTGGCGTAGCCCAAGGCCTTGTGGAGCTTGGCGCGGATTTGATCATGCATATCCGCATCGCGGGTGAGCTGTTCAACCGCGACCAGCTGCGCAAGCAAATTGGCGGTGTTGGTACCTTCTTCATCCAACTGCTTGAGCGCTTGGTCGGCGACTTCTTCAGCAATGAGGGCGGCGGTACCCCGCTCGAATTGGTCGGGCGGGGTCAGGCCGTATTTGATTGCGTAGTTGGCGATCTCAATAGCGCCGCCTATGTCCCCCGCATCGATACGCCAAAGCATGATGCGCATTAGCACGTCGTCCTGGGCGCCTTGGCCGGCTTCTAGGACGCCGGCCACGTACTCGGCGTAGTTGGGCAGGATCTCACGCTTGATCTCGGCCTTTTTCTCCATTGATTGAGTGGATTTAAGGCGGCGATAGTCTTCAAACAGGGCGGCTTGCATGAGCTCGTAGGCTTCGCCCTGCATGGGTGCTTCGCCCGCGTCAGCGGCCGCTTGGGCGGCGCTAACGCGTTCGAAATGGCGGCGGGCTGGGCTGGTCATCGTTTCTCCTTAACCGTTCAACGCTGCTGGAGACAGCTCGATATTTTCAACCAGGCAGCCCGCGCCGAAGTCCTCCACTACGTAGGCGTCGTTGGAAGATTCGAAGTTCTCCACGCGGTTGCGCCGTGGGTTCTCGGTGACGTGGCGGCGCCGGGCACCGTTCTGCCAGTAGACCGAGAGGTTATCCAGCGTGGTGACCATCAGCGCGTTATCAGGGAAGAAGGGCACATCCATGCCTTGCAGCCCACCGATGCGCTTCTGGCTAATAACCAGGTCGGCGGCTAGCTGCTCGCTGGGCGGCAGCTGGTTGAGCAGAGGGAAATATTTGTCCGACATCAGATTGCGGCCGAGGACAACCACTAGCCCTGGAAGGCGACGGAACCACGGGTCAAGCAGGCTGTTGACTACGTCTTGAACAAGCGCGTCTAGCGTGGCGTAGTCACCGACGATACCGGTTACTTTGTTCGTATCGTCCTTTATCTGTGTGTGATCAATGAGGATCTTGCCGTTGGTTTTGCCGTCTTTCATCACTCGCTGAGGAGCTTGGGTGCGGTAATGCTGCAGCCAGCCGATGTTGACGTCTTCCAAGTAGGGATTGGCCACCGGGTCGGTTTGGGGAGCGGCCGAGGTGCCGTTGAAGCCGATCATCATGCGGTCCAGCGCCTGCTGGCGAACGATCACATCGCGCACCATGGCTTGGAAGTTGGGGAACTTGGCCCAGGCATCCAGTTTGGCGTAACCCAGGTGGGTGTCGAATTCGGTCATTCGGCACTCGTAGCCTTGGGCATCCAGCGTGGTGAGGTCGCGAGTTTTGCGATCCTGATTGTTGACGTTGGTGCGGGCGGCGATGGGGCCGGTGACACCAAGGGCGAGCTTTTCGCCTTTCAGCTCATCGACACCGACCATATTGATACGCGAAAGGAAATCACTGGACTCCTGAATGCGCTTTTCCAGCCGCTGCTGGATAGTGGGATCGACGGCAAATTTCTGGGTAGCGTCCGGGACGCCGTTAAGCTTGGCCACTTGAGTGGCGAAGCTGTTAAAAAGCGTGCGGGTATCATTACGCATATTGGTGGCGTCTCTTAGCAGTCGGTTTCGATGGTGCCGTCGTTGCCAGTGGCGGGCGTGCGCGGCTGGCCGTTCGGGGTGTTGTCGATCTTGCTGTACAGCGCGTCGAAGTCTTTCTTCAATGCGTCGTGGGCACTTTTCAGATCATTGAAGGCGGACTGAGTGGGGCGCTTTTTCAGCGCTTCGCTGAGTGCCTGATGTTTTTCAACGAACAAGCCCAGGGTTTCTTCCAGATCGGCGCGGAAGGCGGCAAAGCCTGCTTCCGTTTTAGCGTCCTGCTTTTTGAACAGCGCTTTCACGCGCTCGGCCAGTGTCGGGCCTTTTTCTTCGGGCTCTTCGCTAAAAGAGAGGTCGGTTTCCAACGCTTCGGAAAACAAGTTCTCGGGGCGCTGTTTGCGAGCGGCCAGCGGGGAGTTCGTGCCTTCGGCGGCGCTAAACTTGAGCATGGACGTGCCCAGTGAGGCCGGGGAGTCAGTGACCGCTAGGCCCACTAGGTAGGCTTCACCGGAGTCGGCAAAATCCAGATCCACTTCCATGGAGGTGTAGATCTTTTGGCGTTTCTCGACCATGGCCTTGAGTTCGTCGGTCGGGTCGATCTCGGCGTATAGACCGAGCTTGCCGTCGTCGCCTTTCTCAGTTTTGAGCGCCGTCACGTCGCCGTAGGCTTTGAATGGGCCATCCGGCAGCATGCCTTTGATGTGTTCCATGTTGACCCGGCAACCATAGTTGTTGGGGTCGAAGTTGGTGGCCATTTGGGTGAGCCATTCGGCGCTGATAGTGCGGCCATCGGTGGTAGCGCCTTCTTTTGCGATACGGTGCCAGGGCATTAGCGGACCTCGGTTTGGTAGGGGCGGTTGGGCTGCCGTCAGGTTCCGTGTGTAGCGCGTTTGACTCAACGCTTGGGCGTTGTGCGAGCGAGGTAAGACAAGGTGGGGCAGGCGTCGGCATCAAGCGCGGCGGGTACGCTGGCGGCATGACACCTCAAGCGCACATCAACGACGACCATCACCGCCTTTCTGCTCGCCATCTCTATTGGATGGGGTGGCGGATTGCGCGCATTGCTGAATTTTTGGATCTGCCACGGGCGACCGTCGATAGCTGGAAAAAGCGCGATGCCTGGGACGACGCCACGCCTACCGAGCGGGTAGAAGGGGCGTTGGAGGCGCGCCTGGTCCAGTTGATCTGGAAGGATCAAAAAGAAGGGAAGGATTTTAAGGAGATTGACCTGCTGGGCCGCCAGATCGAGCGGTTGGCTCGGGTACACAAGTACCAGGGCAGCGGTAAGGAGAGCGATCTAAACCCCAACATCGAACGCCGTAACGAAGGGCCGAAGAAGAAGCCCGCCCGCAACGATGTGGGCGATGAAGGCGTTATTCAGATTGTTGAAGCGTTCGAGGCTTCGCTATTCGATTACCAGCGCGGCTGGTATCGGGCGGGGCAGCATGAGCGCATCCGCAACCTGCTTAAGAGCCGCCAGATAGGGGCTACTTGGTACTTCGCCCGGGAAGCCATCGCCGATGCCATGGAGACCGGCAAGAACAAGATCTTCATGAGCGCGAGTAAGGCTCAGGCGCATATCTTCCGGCATTACATCGTGCAGTTCGTGAAGGAAGTCACCGGCGTCGAGTTGAAGGGCGACCCCATCATCCTCGCCAACGGCGCTGAGCTGCACTTTCTGGGTACCAATGCCAAGACGGCTCAGGGGTACCACGGCGACACCTACCTGGATGAATACTTCTGGATTCACGGTTTCGAGACGTTCCGCAAGGTGACGTCCGGCATGGCGATGCACAAGAAGTGGAAACAGACCTACTTCAGCACGCCATCCTCCGTGGCCCATGAGGCTTACCCATTCTGGACCGGTGATCGGTTCAACAAACGCCAGAAGAAAGCCGACCGGGTGAAGATCGACGTGAGCCACGCAGCGCTGAAGAGCGGCGCGCGCGGTCCGGATGGCCAGTGGCGGCAGATCGTCACTATCGAAGATGCTATTGCCGGCGGCTGTGACCTGTTCGACATCGACCAGCTGCGCCTTGAGTACAGTGATGACGAGTTTGCAAACCTGCTGATGTGCGAATTCGTGGACGACACGCAAAGCGCCTTCCCGCTGGGCATGATGCAGCGCTGCATGGTGGACAGTTGGGATGCCTGGCGGGATCTGAAACCGTTTGCGCCGAGACCTTATGGTGAGCATCCGGTGTGGGTGGGTTACGACCCGGCCGGCGATGGCGAGGATGGCGACGGTGCTGGCCTTGTCGTGGTCGCGCCGCCCAAAACGCTGGAGAGCAAGCACCGCATCCTGGAGCGACACCGTATTAAAGGCCGAGACTACGAGGCCCAGGCAGAATTCATTCGCAGCGTGACCCGCCGTTATAACGTGACCTTTATCGGTATCGATACGTCGGGCCTTGGGGAAGCCGTGGCCCAGCTGGTCGCCAAGTTTTTCCCCACCGTCACCCGGTACCGCTATACCCCCGAAATGAAGTCACGGTTGGTGATGCAAGCGCAGCAGATCATCAACAAGGGCCGCCTTGAATTTGATGCCGGCTGGGTGGATCTAGCCCAGTCGTTCATGGCGATCCGACGCGAGTTGACAGCCTCGGGCCGCCAGATGACTTACACCGCTGGGCGCAATAATCAAACCGGCCACGCTGACCTGGCGTGGGCCACCATGCACGCCTTACACAATGAACCTCTTGATGGTCCTGCCGATTACGGCACGGGCCGTTCCTTAATGGAGATGTACGGATGAGCGAAGCGGCAGTAGCGCCAAAGCCCCGGGTACGCGTGCCCGCTTACGATGTGACGAAAGCAGGCGAGACAGCCTCGCCGGCCAAGGCGGAAGCGTTCAGCTTTGGCGAGCCAACGCCGGTGATTGATGGTTATGATTTTTTCTACACCGGCTGTTGGATGCTGGGCAACGAGTGGTACGAGCCACCGGTAGACTTTCCCGCACTGGCCCAGACCTATCGCGCCACAGCGCACCATGGCTCAGCCATCCAAGTGAAACGTAATATCCTTGTGCGCTCATTTATTCCCCACCCTCTACTGAGCCGGCAAGCGTTTAGCGCGCTGGCCACCGACTACTTTGTGTTTGGGAATTGCTACCTTGAGAAGATCTTCGGCCGCCTGGGCAGGTTGCTGGCACTCAAACCAGCCCGCGCCAAGTACGTGCGACGGGGTGCTGACCTGAGCCGGTATTTCTGGGTACCCAATTGGTCCGATCGTAGCGAGTTCGACGAGGGCAGCATCATTCACCTGCTGGAACCGGACATCAACCAAGAAGTGTACGGCGTGCCCGATTACCTGGGCGCTCTTCAGTCGATCTACCTGAATGAAAACGCCACGCTGTTCCGGCGCAAGTATTACCTGAATGGATCTCATGCCGGCTTCGTGATGTATGTCTCCGATGCGGCCCATGATCAGACGGATATTGATGCCATGCGTACCGCGCTGAAAGAGTCGAAGGGCGTGGGCAACTTCCGCAACCTGTTTCTATACAGCCCCAACGGCAAGAAAGACGGCATCCAGATCATCCCGATTAGCGAGGTGGCGGCCAAGGATGACTTCGCGGCTATCAAGAACATCACCCGCGACGACCAGCTGGCCGGCCACCGCATCCCGCCGCAGTTGATGGGCATCGTGCCCAATAACACCGGCGGTTTTGGTGACGTGGAAAAAGCCGCCAAGGTGTTTGTCACTAATGAGCTGGAACCGGTGCAGGCGGTGTTCAGTGAGATCAACGATATGCTGGGGATAGACGTCATACGGTTCAGAGAATACTCGTTAGGCACAGCGCCGGAAGAACCCCCGATCATTTAAATCTGCCAACTATTACACGCCGCCCACCTGGGCGGTTTTTTTGTGCCTGGCACAACGCGCCGCCACCGCCAGCCCCCACGGCGCGCCATCGGACCCCCGCCCCGCCCGCGCGCTAAATGTGGTGGTTTTTATGCACCCTTGCAGCAGCGGCTCAGGCCGCGCCATTACTGGGCGGAGGGGCGGTTCGAATGGACTGTTTATTTATGCGTTTTCATGCAGAATTTTGCAGTTTTAAGAAATCATTGAGTATCTATCTGTGACCATGAAGTACCTTCGAATAAAACGTTTAGAGGATAATGATCAGCTTTTTTATGGATAGTTGAGGTATGTTCTGTAAATCCTATGTAACGTATTTCTCCGAGCCATCGAGGATTCATATCTATTGAAAATTTTTTCCCATTATCTATTTCAGAAATTATGTATAAATAACGTGCTACGCAAAAGCTTATGAAGTCGGCTATTTCAAAGAAAATGCTTTCTGTTGGCACGCAGAATTTTGGGTCAGGGGTTGGTAAGCCATGAGTTAAAAAAGGCCACATGAGTGTTAATCTTCCGCCCTCAAAGAGTTTTTTTGCCCAACCATCGCTTTGGGTTCTTTCGAAATGGATGTATGGGCAGTAGCCACTTGCTGTGGTTTCTCTAAGTGCCTGCATTATTAAGGGGTAGTAAACAATCTTTTTATGCTCTTTTTCAAGATTGTTTTTAACCGTTTTTGATGAGGTGTAAACAGCCGTGCTATTCCATATTTCAATATTTTTTTTGTTTTTCTTAAGAAGTTCGCCAATTTCTATTGAAATATCGATGACGTCTTTTTTGCTTAGATGCTTGAAATTTTCGCTGCTCTTTCTCTTTTTTTCGTTAAAAAATTCAAGATAGTGTAAGGTCCATGATGAGGGATGTTTGTGGGGAAGTGTTTTTCTTTTTATTTTGTAGAAGTCTCTTTTAAATCTGTCGTAGTGCTTTTTCTGAGTGGGTTCGCTTATCAAGGTGTAAGTGTAAATTTTTTTATCAGCAGACTGTCTAATAGCTTCATCACCAAATAGTTTAACGCTACCCTTGTGCTTTATGCGAGGTAAGTCTATAGAAACTGTAGTGTTGCAGAAAGTGCATTCGGTTTGAGTTGTTGAAGCTTGAAGTATCATGCCGTTTTTTAAAAAAAATGAGTCAATGGGTGTGCGTTTATCTAGCCATTTAGGTTGGAAGGTATGACCTCTACTGCATGTGAATTTCATTTTTCTTAAAAATTGAGGTAGAAAAATAACTTCTTGTTCAACACTTTTATAATACTTGCTTCTGAGGAATTTTAGTGAAGGGATATTTGCGGGGTGATTTTTATCGACACCAATTTTATGTGTCATTTCTACAGCGCTTTGGAAGTTTATTTTTTCTTTCATGAATATCTCCTTTTGTTAATATTGTAGTTTACGTGCTCTTTTTTTCATAGATGTCGATGGTAAGCTGTTGTATTCAAGTTTTTTTATAGTTGTATTAGCATAGATTTTGTGTGGTTAAGGTATTGAAATTTATGTTTAATTTGGATGTCTTGTAATCAGTAGGTCCCGGGTTCGACTCCTGGTGTCGGCACCATCAGAAGATGGTTAAAAGCAACACGTTAGAGAATTAGATTAAGCCGTCCGAAAGGGCGGCTTTTTTGTGCGTGCTATAAAAATAAACATAAAGAAGTAACTATAAAGGCAGGCATAACGCCTATTAGTTGGCGCGATGAGAACTGGTAAAAAAGATGAGTAAAGTGGGTGCTGAAAATGGCGGGCTAATAATTTAGCAGAGATTATCTAACATGGGTGATAAGGCCGTCCGTGGCCTGTCGCGCGTCCTTGATCCTTTCGCATATTGCTTTCCGAACCCTTCCATGGGCTGGCGCGACTCAAGTGAGCTACTGCGATCCGTAGCAGGTACGATTCTAACGGCTTTAGCAGGAAATGATGTAGTCTATCGCTGATATTTTTGTAAGCATTCTCTTACATTGATTCTGTATGGTGTTTTATTTCAATGGCTTATGGTCGTTATACTGGGTTTTTGATAAATAAAAAAATAGGCTTTCTGGTGGCTGCTTGACCATCATCTCCGACTTGGGCAGCGCTGGTGTTCATTTTTCCTACCTTGGCACCCCACAGCTGCAAAAATAGTAGTAGCGAAGCACCGTGGTCCAACTAATTTTCGTGAGTATGCAAGAAGGTTGTTTTAACCATCGCTTTATTCATTTTCAATGATTTGAATCGCTTTCACGCTATTACTTTCAGATTTATTTAAAAAATAGTTATATGAAAAAATTACGTAAATTAAATAATAAGGGAGATACGTTCTCTTTATGTCGTTGCTTACGGTAGAAATAAGCATTGTTAACCCTATATTGTGTTACCTTGGCGCCGTATTTTAATAACAACAAAACAACGTGGCGACAAAAATTAAAGATTTCCATTATCTATCATATCTCTTGAAATGGCTTTGGGGTTAGCTACGCTCAAATTACTCGATTGGTTAATCGAGTTAATGATTGATATGTTTTTGCCGAAAGCATGAAAAGGAGATGAATCATGGCTAATGATCGCAAAGATAATGGAATGAGCCGCGAACAGGCAGGACAGAAAGGTGTTGAAGCCACCTCAAAAACCCATGGTAAAGAATTTTATGAAGATATTGGCCATAAAGGTGGTCAAAAGAGCGGAGGTAACTTCGCTAATGATCCGGAGCGAGCTTCCGAAGCCGGTAAGAAAGGTGGAGAGAACAGCCACGGTGGTAATTCCTGATGACAGCCAACCAGGTTGATTAGGTTTTACATAACCACTTAGCTTAAACGTTGCCCCTTTGTAAATATGGCAGTAATAGCATCTGAGTGAGTTACTGCTTAAAGGGGAGTGTGCAGAGGCCTTCAGTGCTTAACTAAACGCGATCAGATATTCATCTGGTGGACTCGCAAGGAAGCGGTTTGTCTGGAAGGAGCCGTTAGTAATGAGGCTGATACTGCGCAACATTTAAGTCTGCTGCCAGGAAGTTTTCTTCCTGGCAGTTAATGTAGGGGAGGCAAAATGTTTCACCATTCAGCGAAACTGCAGTATCCAGTTAAAGTTGATAAACCTAACCCTGAGTTTTCCATGCTATTGCAGCAAGCTATTGGCGGCATTGAGGGTGAAATTCGGGTGGCGATGCAGTATTTCTTTCAGGCGATGAAGTCATGAAAGGGAGTATCGCCTGTTACGCTTTTGAGCACTTTGAAATCGCCAACTACAAGGCTTTAATTCAAACGGCGGAAAGTGCGGGCCATACGGGCGTCGCTCAAGTATGCAAAGAGATCCTTCAGGAAGAAATTGCCATGGCGGATCATCTGGAGTCTACGACCACACAATTTTTGCATCGTGCTGATGACGATGACCAGCGCGCTAAACGTTAAGCGTTATCTATCGAAATTCGTCTAACCTGCTACTTTTTAATGCACAAAAGAGCCGCCTAATGAGTGTAGGCGGCTTTGCTCGATTGGGGAAGGTGGTTTGTTAATCCCCGCCTTCTTTCCATGCCAGCTTTTCTACAGCAGGTCGCGTGGAATTGTAGACTCCCAGTTTTTGGAAAATACTCGATACTGCCCTTCATAAGCATCCATCTGGGCATGAATAATGAAGTCCGTTTCAGTGCAGCTCAGCACGGTCCGGGTATACACTTCTGTATGCCAGTCATCCCGCTGAAACGAGCTTTCCGTCATCGTCTCGCCACGTGCTGACGTAAAATCATTACCTACCGTGGTGTAATATTCGCGGGCGCACCGGTGAATCTCGGTACCAGTATCGTTAATGCGAAAGCACCCTTGGTCATTGATGACTTCCAACGTTGAACCCTTGGCCGCCAGATCTTGATGCAACAACCAATTATGTTTGCTGGGTGCCAAGTGAGTGATCTCAAGAGGCGGTGCCGACTGGGACGCTCCAAAATGCGTTAAGCCATCCCCATGATGGTCTGCGGTACGCACAGGTAGTTTAAGCACGCACTGGTTAAAGGTCATATTCACTTGGGCAGGCTTGGGAGGGAGCCAGGCAAGAGGCCAGTAAGAGGTTGAAATAGAAAGCCGTAATTGGTGTCCTGCGGGGAATTTCTGGGCAATACCGTTCATCTCTATCGTCACCCGGTAGGTGCGATGCGGTTCAAGCGGCGTTGGCTCTGCATTGCTATCACGGTGGGTAAGGTTTAACAGACCATAGGTGACGCGAGTTGCTTTCCCATCCGGCGCGACATCAGAAAGCCTGACTGCCAACATGGCCTGTGGCTGATTGCTGGAAACTTCCAACTCTAAAGAAGGCGTGCCAAAGATATTTAACGACTCGGTTAATGCATCTGTACTAAAAACAAGGGAGCCGCCGTCTTCTTCGCGCTGGTCGCCGGGTAAGTCAGGTGTCGCGGCGTAGGAGCACCATTTACCGGCTGACAAGCCAACGCTTAACGGCGACTGTAGTCCCATCGTGGCAGGCTCAACGTTAGGTTCAGACGTACCGATTGAGCAGGTTTGGGGAGTAAGCCGGTAAGGCGACAAGACGAAACACTGCTCTTGCAAATTACTCGATGGCCACTCGGACTCTGTCAACCAGCGGCCGGGTCTGTCTTCATAAGCGTTGTCAGGTGGTACGCTATCCTGCTCCCAGGCACGCAGCATGGGTTCATCCATAATGCCGTTGTCATCACCTTTCAGCCAATAATCCCACCAGCGCAGTGCTTCTTGTAAAAAACCAATGGCGGGCCCGGGTATTCCCTGGTGAGGGTACTTATGACCCCAGGGGCCAATTAAACCTTTACGCGGAACATCTAGATGCTCCATTAATCTGAAGACGGTATTGGTAAAACCATCGGCCCACCCACCAATCGCATAAACCGGGCACCGAATAGCATCATAATTTTCACACACTGAGCTGGTGGTCCAGTACGCATCCCTGCGCTGGTGGCGAAGCCACTTGTCAATCCAAAGGCCGCTGTCTTCCATGCGTTCATGCCACATGCCCCGCCAGCGGTCGCCCACTATCAAAGGATCCGGGGGTAGGGCGTTAAACGCCAGCATTACGGTCGCTTCCGATAAATTGTCTCCCAGTAGGCAGCCACCCATATAGTGCATATTGTCGGCATACAGGTCGTCGCTTGAGCAGAGGCTGATAATGGCTTTGAGAGCAGGCGGCTGTTTAGCAGCGACTTGCAGGCTATTAAAGCCGCCCCAGGAAATACCCATCATGCCGACATTGCCGTCGCACCAAGCCTGGCGGGCAATCCACTCGATCGCATCCACCGCATCAAGCTGCTCTTGCTGCGTGTACTCATCCGTTAATACGCCATCAGAGTCACCGCTACCGCGCATATCCACACGAACACACACATAGCCATGACCAGCAAGGTAAGGGTGATTGGATGCATCGCGGCCTCGCGTAATATCGCGCTTGCGGTAAGGGATGTACTCCATAAGCGCGGGAAAAGGCGACTCCGGGCTTGTCTCGGGGAGCCAGATGCGCGCGGCTAACTGCTTGCCATCACGCATAGGAATAAAGACGTTTTCTATCTCGCGGACGTTATAAGGAAAGTCGTTGATCACTTCCATGCTACCTCCTTTTAAAGATCCACTTTTTTGATCTCAAAATCTAAAAAATCCAAACAAAATTTATAATTCTCTTCGATCTCCTCGTGGTTGTTGCCAGTGATGTAAAGCGTGCCTAGTCGATAACAAAAACTGTCCTGATGCAGTAAATCGCCAAGGCGTTGGCCTAGCGCAACATCAAGGCATACATCTGTGTGCGGTAGGCGCTGTTGAAGCGCCTGTATGTTCTCTTGGCTGGGCACCCGCGTCACGATGCCATCTTCATGGGCGTAGGGAATAAAGCATTTTGCCGCCACAGGTGCCACGCCCTGACGATTTAATAGTGAAGGGCGTTGGCCCAAAGCGATATCGATGGCCACCTCATGGTTGGACATCCCGTCAACCAAAACAAATATTTCGCTATGCGACTGAGAAATACGCGTATTGACTTCGATCAGCCAGAGTTTGTCAGTTGCTTCGTCCCACATAAATTCAACATTAAAGCAGCCATTGTCGTAGCCAATATGGGTAAGAAACGCTTTAGCGGTTTCCACCATTCTGTGGTGGACGTGTTCTGGCAGATTGCTTGGGTACTCCAAGCGATCAAAAAGTGTTTGAGAGCCATCCGATTTCGGTTGGGAGATAATACCGTGCACGTTGAACTCGCCCTTAAAAAACGTACCTTCAGGGGCGGCTTGTACGCCCTTGACGATCTCTTCAACAATGCAGGAATTACCATCCAGCGCTTGAATCTCCTCTGGCAGGTCAGCATACGCAAGCGCTTCGTTAAAAGGGTCGCCCAATTGGCGAATGCCCATGCGTATTTCTTCAATTGCATGGTCGAACTGCGCCTGATTCTCCACCTTAAACCCCAGATGAGAAGAGAAGGCCTTTACTGGTTTTATCCAAAAGGGAAAGTCGAGGGTTACCTGGTCAATCGGATTATCTTTGAAAGGATCGACACCACAGAAGGCAGGCACCACATCAGGAATCACCTTTTTCTGCTCCAGGCGGCTCCAGAGCTTATGTTCACACGTTAAAACGCTCTTAATGGAAGGAGAAGGAAGGTCATAATGCTGGCAGAGGAGAGGAACTAGTACGCTGGTGGGAAAATCCCACTGCGCGATAATGCCATCTATTGACCCTGAGAAGCTGTCTAGTTGCGCCTTGGTCTCTTCAAAAAGCTGATTAAACGATAGCTCTTCAGCCTCAACCGCCGTATCCACACTAAGCAGTTCATGAATGTTTAATGCTTTTGCCTCACGCAAGGTTTCCATCGCATGACGCTGCTTATCCTCTAAAGCAACCACAAAAATATTACGTTTCATCATTATTCTCTCCGTGAATAAGGTCGTTCTCCTAATGCCGCATGATTAGCGTAAGACAGCTGGTAGTATTTATCCTTGATATGTTTAATTTAATAAAGTTCAATTCCGTATTTATTAGTTAACATGCTTATTAGATGCCTTTAAGATAATTGATCTTTGTTATGTGACCTAGTGGGATTCAGTTTGTTTATAAACGTAACGATTCTTTTCAAACCTACGTTGCCTGAAAAGAACGTACACCGGTAATTGGTGATATAAGCCAATGTAAAAATTAACAATTGTTAATTTTTTCCGGCTAATGAAATTAGTAATGTTCTTTATCCAAGTAGGGAAAATAAATAATTCTTGTTTATGTTTTTAACGTTGACTATATTTTTTTCGCCTTTCACCTTTTTTGGCTGTATTAATATTTTACCTTTTGGCTATCATGCATAACCTTCGTCTAACTACAGGGAGTGTAGAAATGGATAAGGTAATAGCTGGAAACTATAATGTTATGGACAGAAAAAGCTTTAACAGCGGCGCTGATGATTTCGACGTTCCAGATTTTGATATAACCTTGGAAAATATTCTGGGCTTGTATGGGGAGTTGGAACATGAATCTATAGAAAGTTTATACGCAATGCGTAAAAAACCGGTCGAGTTAAAGAGAAATCAAAAAATGTTTTCTTTATGTGATGGTCGGGCAGATATATTTGTAGTGAAAGAAGGGTGGGCGAGCCTTTGTCATGCTTCTGATAAACGAAGTCAAGACATATGTAATGTATTTATGCCGGGCGATATAATAGGCATTCGGGACAGCTTCTTTGAAAATCACGACATTATTATATTAGCGCTTACTAACTGTAAGCTGGAGAAAGTATCGGTGGAAGATATACATGAGCTTTTCAAAACCAATATGAGCGTTAGAAAAGCAATAATGTCTTATATCATGGTCAACGACAATATTACCATTGAACGATTAAGAAGCTGTACGCACCACCGTTCTGAAGAGCGTGTTGCTCATTTTTTATTAGAAATTTATGCACGATTCTGCTTCAAAGGGATGTTGAAAACTAATATTTACGCATTTCCTATTACTCAAGATGTAGTAGGTGAGCTATTAGGCATTACTAGTGTCCATGTTAGCCGCTGCATGACGGCACTGGAACAAAAGAAGTTTATTCGTAAAACGAGGAGTAGCATTAAGCTACTTAAGCCGGAGGAAATGGCAGCAGCAACAGGTTTTGATAGTGAGTTTATTTATGGCCATGTCCGTATAGAGTAACGTTATATTCGTGTTTTAGTAGCCGTATATTACGGGCTTTTTAATGAAAGAGTTACGATAGCTGATCAGTGAATCGTATTTTCTTTTGGCTGGTTTTTTTAAATTGTTGTCGTAGTTGGTCTTTTTTATTTGAATGTTGGTCGTTTAGCATGAAATTGCCACTTTCTAAAGCCCTCTCCACTGGAGAGGACTGTTGGCATGGCTTGGATAGCATGAAACCGCATGGCTGATTTGAATTTGGAAAGTGCGTTCAAGTCAGTGCTGAGAACCCCTTAAAGCGTCAATGTGATGGCAAGGATGTTTTCCATCGCCACGGCCTAAGCATGGAAGATGGTCAGGCATTCAAATAGCGAAAGATGGTTTTTAATAGAGAAAGAAGAGCTCTTTTTTCGAATTCGTACAAGCTTAAAGCTTGTTATCTATAGGGTTGGTGTTTTCAGTAAACTTTGGATATGTGTTATAATTAATTGGCGAGTTTGATGAAATTTTAGCCCATTAAAGAAGGTTGAAGCGTTAATAATCGCTTAAGCGATGTTGGTTTAATCCACGTTATAAAGGCTATGTTCTGCCTTGCAGAGACGTATAAGTTAGCTACCTTGTGATGGCAATGACCTTGATCTGAAATTTAATCATACAAGGAGTGGATTAGATGACAGTCAGCAATCTATCTTTTCATAATGTGACCGCCCATAAGCATTACAGCGAGTTAGCGGATTCGCCCTCTTCACAACATACGAAACTGTATGATCCCTATCCATCGCGCTTGGCACAGCCTCCTCAAGCACTTTGGCAGGCGCGTCAGGACGCCGTTGTAAAAGGGCATCACCTGGCAGGGCCTTTAAGCGAAACTCAACTGGATGAATTTGAACGTAAAGGCTTTTTGTTTATCCCGAATTTGATTAGCGGTAGTGAGCTTGATGAGCTGCGTGCTGAGATGCAGGCACTTATGAGTACGGATGATTACCGTGATAAAGACTTCAGTATTACCGAGCCTGAAAGTAATGAAATTCGTTCACTGTTTGCGGTACACCACCTTTCAGAACGCTTGGGCGCGCTGGCCAGAGATGAGCGCGTGGCAGGCGCCGCTCGGCAGTTGATTGGTGATGATCCTTATGTGCATCAGTCACGCATTAACTACAAGCCGGGGTTCGCCGGTAAGGGCTTTAACTGGCACTCGGATTTTGAGACCTGGCATGCTGAGGATGGTATGCCCGGCATGCATGCAGTAAGTGCGTCCTTGATCCTGACCGATAATCACGAATTTAATGGCCCGCTGATGCTGATTCCTGGCTCGCACAAGAAGTTTGTGCCCTGCCAGGGGGAGACGCCAGTGGATAACCATAAGCGTTCGTTGAAAGCGCAGGAAGTGGGCGTACCAAGCCCAGAGGCGCTCACTGAACTGGTCGCTGAGCACGGTATTGAAGCGCCGAAAGGTAAGGCGGGTGGGTTATTGCTGTTTGATTGCAATACACTTCATGCCTCAAACGCTAACTTGTCGCCGGACCCGCGCAGTAACGTGTTCTTCGTCTTTAACCGCCCCGATAATCGCTGCCGCGAGCCGTATGCGGCCCCGCAGCAGCGTCCGGACTTTCTGGCCCATGACCCAGGCCAGGAGTGGCGAGTCGATAAGTGATTGGGAGGATGAACGATAACCTCGTATTGGGTTGTGGAACATACACATAGGTAGGGTAAACTGTTGCGTCTGTCGTTAAGAACGCGGCACGTATAATGAGAAGGAGAGTACCCGCCATGCGTCTTGTTCCACAATTTACCGACGGTCAGGCATTTCCCCATGCATTGGGCAAAGTCGTGTGTGTTGGCCGCAACTATGCTGATCACGCGAAAGAGCTGGATAATCCCGTTCCCAGCGAGCCACTGTTATTTATTAAGCCTGCGACAAGTGTCGTGGATATAGAGCAGCCGCTGAGCCCGCCTTTTTCTCAAGGCGATGTGCACTATGAAACCGAACTTGCCCTGTTAGTTGGGGAAACCCTCACCCACGCGACGCCGGATGAAGCTGAACGTGCGATTGTGGGTATTGGGTTAGCGCTCGATTTAACGCTACGCGATGTACAAACGAAGCTGAAAGAGAAAGGCCACCCGTGGGAAATCGCCAAGGGTTTTGATGGGTCGTGCCCGCTATCCAAGTTCCTGCCACTAAGCCGAGTACCTAACTGGAATGCACTGGCCTTTACGCTGGAGGTTGATGGTGAAGCGCGCCAGCATGGGGAAGGTGCGGATATGATCTTTGCGATTCCCTCGCTGGTTGCGGAAATGAGCCGTCATTTCACGCTTGAGCCGGGCGATGTCATTTTAACCGGCACCCCCGCTGGTGTCGGTGAGTTAACTCGAGGCACATCACTGCGCTTAACGCTGACCGGCGGCCTGGAAGTGACAACCTCTGTTGCTGAATAAGCCAGCGTTGCATAGTGAAAGCGCCCCTTGGTCTTCCAGGGGGGACGCTT
The DNA here is from genome assembly GCF_052375975.1 of Halomonas sp. TP35. Classification (NCBI taxonomy): domain Bacteria; kingdom Pseudomonadati; phylum Pseudomonadota; class Gammaproteobacteria; order Oceanospirillales; family Halomonadaceae; genus Halomonas; species Halomonas sp. TP35. The sequence continues at coordinate 60,692 of NZ_JBQSUZ010000004.1, forward strand.
TCTATTGGTGCTGAAAAGTAAGGAAAAAAAGTAAGGCGGTAGCGTTACTCTAAATACGTATAGCCTTCCAGCCCTTCATGCAGGCTTGCCGCAAAGCTTTCCTGCTCTTGCTCTGAGAAACCGCTATTGACGATCTGCTCGGTCAGCTTTTGCATAAGTACCTTGGCATCAAAGTTGACGTAGGCCAGTACATCGGCAACGGTATCACCCGCCAGCGGGTTGGAAAGCACCCACTCGCCGTGCTCATTTAATGCAGCGTCAACCGAGTCGGTATCGCCGAACAGGTTATGCAAGTCACCCAGAATTTCTTGATAAGCCCCCACCAGGAAAAAGCCTAGCCAGCGCTCATCTTCCGAGGGCCATTCGGGCAGGGGCAGGGTGCTCTCCACACCTTGTCCATCAACGTAGCTGTCGATACGTCCGTCTGAATCGCAGGTAATGTCCTGAATGACAGCACGGCGCGTTGGGGTTTGATTCAACCCGCTTAATGGCAGCACCGGGAAGATCTGCTCAATGCCCCACACATCAGGCACCGACTGGAATAGCGAGAAGTTAACAAACAGCTTGTCAGCCAGCTTCTCGGCAAGCTCATCCATAATTTCGCGATGTGCACGATTGCGAGTATCCAACTGGCTGCGCAAACGAGCACAGGCTGCCAAATACAGGCGCTCGCCTTCGGCACGGGCATTGATATCGCTCAGGCCCAGCACAAACCTGTCCTGCAACTCGCTTACCGCCTGCAGGAGGTCGTGCCAAGCCTCGACCAGCATGCGCGGCTCCTGAGGCGTGGCAAGCTGGTCGAACACGCGCCAAAGGGCATCAACCTGTATATCGTCCTGAGGCACCTTCTCGGGCGGCGTATCATCAATGCGCTCTTCGCCAATCACATTGGTAATAAGCACCGCGTGATGGGCCGTCAACGCTCGGCCCGATTCACTGATTAAATGGGGCTGAGGTAGGTTGGACTCTTCGCACAGCTGAGCAAAGGCGCTCACGACGTTACGGGCATATTCGCGCATGGAGTAGTTGGCTGAGCAGTAACTGCGCGAGCGGGTGCCTTCATAGTCAATACCCAGGCCGCCGCCTACATCGACCGTATCAATCGGTGCGCCAAGGGTAATCAGGTTCTGATAAAAACGGGCACACTCACGCAGGCCGCGCTGAATGTCGCGGATATTGGCGATCTGCGAACCCAGGTGGAAGTGCACCAGTTGCAGGCTTGCCAAGGCTTCCTGGGCGCGCAGTGTTTCCACGACCTCAAGAATCTGGCTGGCGGTCAGGCCGAATTTTGACTTTTCGCCGCCAGTATTTTGCCACTTGCCCTTGCCCACCGAGGCCAGGCGCGCACGCAGGCCAATACGCGGTGTAACCTCCAGCTCCCGCGCTTCTTCCATGATCATCGCAAGCTCTGAGAGCTTTTCCACTACCAGGTAAACACGGTGGCCAAGCTTCTCGCCCAGCAGGGCAAGACGCACGTACTCACGGTCCTTGTAACCGTTACACACGATCAGCGATGACCCACCGCCCGAGAGAGCAAGCACGGCAAGAAGCTCGGGCTTACTGCCCGCTTCCAGGCCTACTCGGCCATTACCGCGCTCGGAAGTCGCCAGAATTTCCTCGACCACGCGGCGCTGTTGGTTGACCTTAATGGGGTAAACTGCGGTGTAGCCGCCCTGGTAGTCAATATCACACATGGCGGCATCAAAGGCGCCGCACAGCTGTTCAACCCGGTCGTGCAGAATATCGCTAAAGCGCACCAGAACAGGCAGGCGTAGGCCCGCCTCCTGCAACTGAATCACCAGCTCACGCAGGGGCAGGGTAGGGCCTTCGGCGTCGTTGCCCAAGGGGCGCACCAGCGCTTGGCCGTGGTCGTCTACATCAAAGTAGCCGCTGCCCCATTGGTCGATATTCCATGTGCGGCGAGCACTTAGTGCTGACCCACTTTGCGTTGCACTCATAAGTCAGCCTCAGGAAGAGGTAAGGCGCCATACGCAATGCGCGCGTTTAAGATGGTATGAAAACGCTCGGGGTCGTGAGGTGTTAAATCGTGAGCCGGTGGGTCAACGTAGACGACCAGTAGACGCGATAACCAATAGCGTAGCGCCGTCATGCGCAGCATCATCGGCCATACGTCACGCTCATCGACGGTGAGCGGTCGGCGTGCCAGGTAAGCCCCCAGCAAGGCATTATAGCGCTCTGCATTGAGCGTGCCGTCTTCATTTGATGTCCAGTCGTTAATCACGATGGCGAGATCAAACAGTAGATCACCAGTACAGCCATTATAAAAATCAATGATGCCGCCAAGCTGGTCGCCATCGAACAGCGTATTGTCGCGAAACAGGTCACCATGGATAGCCCCTTGGGGCAGCTGGGCGCATTGACTGAAGGCGCTTTCAAAATCCTCGACTTCGTTTTTCATTAATGCCTGATCATCAGGACTTAAGTACGCCAATACTTTATGGTGCATGGCCTGTAGCCAGTGCAAGTCGCGGGGGTTCGGGCGATGGCCGGAGAAGTGCTGTGAGATCACATGCAAACGGCCCAGCGTATCGCCAAGCGCTTGGCATTGCGCCAGATTAGGGGCGACGGGATGACGGCCCGGCATACGCGGAAATAGCAGAGCCGGTTTATCTGCCAGGCTGTGCAGTGCGATGCCATCGCGGTCGTGAACCGGGCCTGGCACTGGCAAGCGGTGCTCATCCAGGTAGTCCAACAGGTCGACGAAGAACGGCAGCTCTTCATGTTCACCTTGTTCAAACAGGGTGAGCACCAGTTCACGGCGCTGCGTGGTAACAAAAAAAGTTGAATTTTCGGTGCCGCCCGCGACTCCTTGCAGAGACACAAAGCCACCAACATCAAAGTTGTCTAGAAACGTAGCGACCTGTGCGTCGCTAAGCGGGGTGAATACAGCCATGAAAGTCTCGCCCAGGTTGCTAAGCTGATTATTGTAGCGGCTTGCTGGCTGAGTTGGCAGCGTTGTTAAGCGCTTAGGCGTATTTGTATCCGCCAGTTTATTTCAGCCGCTGGCGCTTAGCGCGTATCATGAGCCTATACTTTTTTTGCAATGGATATTGGTTATGGCCCGTGCCCCGATCGTGCTCGTCGATGGTTCCTCGTACTTGTATCGTGCCTTCCACGCGCTGCCGCCGTTAACAACCTCTAATGGCCAACCGACGGGAGCCGTTAAGGGCGTGCTGAACATGCTCAAACGGCTCATAAAGGATTATCCGCAAAGCCCGATGGCGGTGGTGTTTGATGCGCCGGGAAAAACCTTCCGTGATGAGCTCTTTGAAGACTACAAGGCGCATCGCCCACCGATGCCGGATGATTTACGCAGCCAGGTCGCCCTACTGCATGCCTGCGTAAAGGCGCTTGGCTTGCCGCTTTTATGCATTGACGGCGTTGAGGCGGATGACGTGATAGGTACTCTGGCGCACCGTGCCACGCAGGCGGGTCGGGATGCAGTGATCTCCACCGGCGATAAAGATATGGCGCAGCTGGTGAATGCGCATATCACGCTGGTCAATACCATGAAAGATGAAACCCTGGATGAGGCCGGCGTGGAGGGCAAATTTGGTCTGCCGCCTTCTCTCATTATCGATTACCTCGCCTTGATGGGCGACAAGGTCGATAACATCCCGGGCGTGCCGGGCGTGGGCGAGAAAACCGCCTTGGGGCTGCTGCAAGGAATGGGCGGCGGGCTGGACACCATTTACGGGGATTTAGAGCGGGTTAAAACGCTCTCGTTTCGTGGGGCCAAAACGTTATCCAAAAAGCTTGAAGAGCACCGTGAGCAGGCCTATCTCTCCTACCAGCTCGCCACCATCAAAGTCGACTGTGACCTGCCGGTTGGGCTGGATAATTTGGACATCGCCCATCCGGATCGCGAACAGCTGGTTTCGCTTTATAAAGAGCTTGAATTCAGACAGTGGCTGGCTGAACTGCTGGAGGGAAATGATGAAGGCGTGGATGACGTAAAAGGCGGCGAACCGGTACCTGAAGATACTGAGGAAACCAGTGATGCGCAGCCAGACAGCCGTCAAGAGCGCCAGGACCATGTCATCGTTGAGCAAAGCGAATTGGACGCTTGGCTCAAGCGCTTAAAAAGCGCCAAGCGGTTCTGTTTTGACCTGGAAACGACCAGCCTGAATTACATGGAAGCCGAAATTGTGGGAATTGGCCTGGCGCTCGACGCCGGTGAAGCGGCCTATATTCCGCTGGCCCACGACTATTTGGATGCTCCCGCTCAGTTGGATAGAGCCAAGGTTTTAGCTGCGCTTAAGCCGTTGCTTGAAGATCAAAAGACCATCAAAATTGGCCAGAACCTCAAGTACGATATTTCCGTATTGGCCAACTACGACATTATCGTTGCTGGACCGCTGGCCGATACCATGCTGGCCTCTTATGTATTGAATTCCACGGCTACGCGCCACGACATGGATTCGCTGGCACTTAAATACTTGGGCGAGAAAACCACCTCGTTTGAAGAGATCGCCGGTAAAGGCGCCAAGCAACTGACCTTTAACCAGATAGCGTTAGAGCAGGCAGCACCTTATGCCTGTGAAGACGTCGATATCACCCTGCGCTTGTACGATGTGTTGCGCCCGCAGGTAGACAAAGAGGGGCGCCTGGCCCAAGTGCTGGATCGCCTGGAGCTGCCGCTGATCAAGGTGATTTCCCGTATTGAGCGTAACGGCGTGGCGATAGATGCCGAACGTCTACACACGCAGAGCCAACAGCTGGATAAGCGCATTCGTGAACTGGAAATTGAAGCATTTGACTTGGCTGGGCGTGAATTTAATCTGGGTTCGCCCAAGCAGTTAGGCGAAATTCTGTTTAATGAGCTGAAGATTCCTGTTCTTAAGAAAACGCCTAAAGGCGCACCTTCAACGGCCGAAGCGGTGCTTGAGGAGCTGGCGCTGGATTATCCGCTGCCCAAGGTAATCATGGAGCATCGCGGGCTTTCCAAGCTGAAGTCTACCTACACCGATAAGCTGCCGCGCTTGATTAACAAGGTAAATAACCGGGTACACACCAGTTACCATCAGGCGGTCACCGCCACCGGTCGTCTCTCTTCATCGGATCCGAACTTGCAGAACATTCCGATCCGTACCGAGGAGGGGCGCAAGATTCGCCAGGCATTTATTGCTCGGCCTGGCTATCGCATCGTCGCCGCCGACTACTCGCAAATTGAGCTGCGCATTATGGCGCACCTTTCAGAAGACAAGGGCCTGTTGGACGCGTTTGCCGAAAATCGCGATATTCACACGGCCACCGCCGCGGAAGTCTTCGGCACCGCGCTGGACAAAGTGTCAAGTGAGCAGCGGCGCAGTGCTAAAGCGATTAACTTCGGGCTGATTTACGGTATGAGCGCGTGGGGCCTTGCGCGCCAGCTGCATATCGAGCGCAATCAGGCGCAAACTTATATCGACCGCTACTTTGACCGCTACCCTGGCGTGGCTCGCTATATGGACCGGATTCGCACCCAGGCAGCGGAAGATGGGTTTGTGGAAACCGTGCTGGGGCGCCGCCTGTACCTGCCGGAAATTCACTCGCAAAACCGCAACCGCCGTCAGGGGGCCGAGCGTACCGCGATCAACGCGCCCATGCAGGGCACCGCCGCGGATATCATCAAACAGGCCATGATCGACGTGGATGCCTGGCTTGCAGAGGGCGAATTCGATGCGCTGATGGTCATGCAAGTACATGATGAACTGGTGTTTGAGGTGAAAGAAGAGCAGGTGGAAGCGTTTATTGGTGAAGTGCAAACGCGTATGCAAGCCGCCGCCGAGCTTAAAGTCCCGCTTATTGTCGAAGCCGAAAGCGGGGTTAATTGGGATGAAGCGCATTAAAAAGTAAATAGTGCTCACATGAAAACGGCCCGCCAAATGGCGGGCCGTTTTGTGTGCGTGGGGAGGGCTTAGCGCCAGCCGACGCGGTCAAAAATACGAATGGCTTCGGGATTATTCTCACCCAGCACATTAATATTCAGTTCATCCTTTTTGAAGTCACCCCATGACTCTAATACCGGGTCTTTCTTGACACCGTCGACGACCGGGAACTCATAGTTACGCTCGGCGAAGATTTCCTGGGCGCCATCAGACGATAAGAACTCCAGGAATTTAATGCCGTTTTCAGGGTTTTGCGCATTGGCTACCAGGCCTGCACCGCCAACGTTAACGTGGGTGCCACGGTCGTTCTGGTTGGGGAAAATTACCCCCACCTTGCGCGCTGCTTCACGGTCAGACTCGCTGTCGGAATGGAGCATACGAACATAGTAGTAGTGGTTGGCAACGGCCAAGTCACACTCGCCACTGGCGACCCCAAGAATCTGGTCAGTATCGCCACCTTCCGGGTTGCGCGCCAGGTTGTTAACCACGCCCTGGGCCCACTCTTCTGCACCCTCTTCACCGTGATGCTCAATCATGGACGCTAACAATGACTGGTTATAGATGTTGTTGGAGGAGCGAATGCACAGCTGGCCTTCAAACCGAGGATCGGCTAAATCTTCGTAGCTTTCGATTTGGCTGGGGTCAACGTTGTCGCGGTTATAGAGGATTACCCGAGCGCGCTGGCTAAAGCCAAACCATAAATTGTCAGGGTGGCGCATTGACTCCGGCAGACGCTCGCTCAGTACCTCAGAATCCACGCTTTGGAACAGGCCATCCTGCTCGGCGCGCCATAAACGGCCCGCATCGACCGTCAGCATGACGTCGGCGGGGCTGGCAATGCCCTCACGCTGCATGCGCTCCATCAGTTGGTCGGAGTCGCCTTCCAGAACGTTCACTTCGATGCCCGTCTCGTCGGTGAACGCTTTATAGAGGGTTTCATCCGAATCGTAGTGGCGGGCAGAGTAAATGTTAACCGCATCGGCAAGTGCTGTGCCTGATACAGCAGCGCCCGCAAAAATGGCGGCGATAGAGACTGAAAGACGTGTTGTTTTCATATGGTTAGCGTCCTAAATGATTATGAGAATAAGTTGCATTAAGTTTTAATATTGAATACTTTCGCAGTACCTGCGTCAAGGGAAAAAGAACAAGGTGTTCGTGGTTGTGCAACCCTGCGTGCATATCAAGCGAATGAAAAATACAATGGCGTTGATATTCAACGCAGCCTGCCGAGCAGCACGCCAAAAGTGCTGGCTAAGTGAGACGCTGGTTAAATGAGACGCTGGTTCAACGAGAACATGGTGACATTATGGCAGTAACCGTATCAGCTCCCGATAACGCCACGCTACAGGCTCTTTCGCTACACGATGTCCACCATACGTATGCGGCAAACCAGGTGGTGAAGGGGGTCTCGTTAGAGATTTCCCCTGGAGAAGTCGTGTGCCTGCTGGGGCCATCGGGATGCGGTAAAACCACGCTATTACGTATTGCCGCAGGGCTGGAAGTCCTTCAACAAGGAAGCGTTAGCCTGGAAGGGAAGGCCGTCGCATTACCTGGCCAGCGTCACCTTCCGCCGGAAAAGCGTAACGTCGGCCTGGCATTTCAGGACTCGGCGCTTTTTCCTCACTTAAGTGTGCTGGAAAACGTCACCTTTGGGCTCAAACAGATGCCTGTGCGCCAGCGTCGTGAGCGCGCGGTCGAGCTGTTGACTCAGTTGGGGATGGCGGATTACATCGATACCTACCCGCATATGCTGTCTGGCGGGCAACAGCAGCGCGTCGCCTTGGCCCGCGCGCTGGCACCCACGCCCAAGCTGATGCTGCTCGACGAACCCTTTTCAAGCCTGGATGCACGGCTGCGTGATCGTATTCGCGACGATACGCTGCACGTGCTGAAAAAACTGGGGTCGGCCACGTTATTGGTAACCCACGACCCGGAAGAAGCCATGTTTATGGCTGACCGAATTGCCCTCATGCGCGATGGCCGAATTATTCAAACGGGCACGCCGCGTGAGCTTTACTGCACGCCAGTCGACCCGTTTGTGGTGACCTTTTTTGGTGAAGTAAATGAACTCAGTGGCACGGTAAAGGGTGGCCGTGTACAAACTCCGGTAGGTGAAATAGATGCCAGCTGGCTGCCCGAAGGCAGTAAGGCGCGGATTATGATTCGCCCTGAGGCGTTGCGGCTTCAGGAACGCGGCTTGCCCGCAGCCGCCCACCGCCATAGCCATGTCGTCATGGCAAAGCTGCTGGGGCGTTCCAGCCTCATTCATTTGTGCGCCCACGGGGCTGATGGTCAAGAGGCGCACCTACATGCCCGCGTGCCCGGCGTTTTTCTACCCCAGGAGGGCCAGCCGATTGATATCGACCTGGACCACTCTCAGGTGTTTGTTTTTCAGGATGAAGCCTAGGTAGACTTATTGAGCATGGCTGCCGGGCCGCGCCCGGCGCATGGCCAGGCTAAGCAGAATCACCGGCAAGATGCCGACCACCACAATAGCCAGCGACGCGGTGGAGGCCTCAGCCAAGCGCTCATCAGATGCCAAGCTATAAGCACGCACCGCCAGGGTGTCGAAGTTGAACGGCCGTAGGATAATCGTCGCGGGCAGCTCCTTCATTACATCCACAAACACGAGAATTCCGGCGGCCAGCAGGCTGCTACGCATCAGCGGCGTATGAATACGGCGCAGCGTGCCACCTGCGGTTTGGCCCAAAGTGCGCGAGGCGGCGTCCATATTGGGGGTAACTTTGCCCAGGCTTGCCTCAACCGCATTAAATGACACGGCCAAAAAGCGCACGACATAGGCATAAATTAAAATAAACGCCGAGCCGCTAAACACCAGGCCGATAATTTTTCCGTAGTGGGCGTGTAGCCACGTATTCAGCGTGTTATCCAGCCAGGCAAAGGGAATCAAGATACCTACCGCGACCACCGAGCCGGGAATGGCATAGCCCATCGCGGCGATTCGGGTAAATAGCCGGGCCCCGGGCGAGTTATGCAGCCTGACGCCATAGCTCAACAGCACCGCCAGGCCCACGGCAATCAATGCTGCTACCGTGGCAAGGCTTAGGCTATTAGTGGCGAAGCGGATAAAGCGCGTGCCCAGAAGGGCGTCGCCTTGATGGATGGCGAGGTTCAGCAAAATACCGCTCGGCAATAAAAAACCAATCACAATAGGCAACAAACAGGCGAGCGTTGCGCCGAGGGCGCGCCAACCGTGCAGGCGATACTCAGGCAACTGCTGGTAGCGGTTGGTGGTATGAAAATAGCGCCGCTTCCCGCGCGAGAAGCGCTCCAGCAGCACCAGCACAATCACAAACGTCAGCAGGCAGGCGGCTAGCTGAGCGGCTGCCACGGGCTCGCCCAGCCCAAACCAGGTGCGGTAAATGCCGGTGGTAAAGGTATCTACGCCAAAAAATTGCACCGCGCCAAACTCGTTGAGGGTTTCCATCAGTACCAGCGAAACGCCGCCCACCAGGGCGGGGCGCGCCAGCGGTAGAGCAACGCTTGCAAACAGATGCCAAGGGCCACGACCCAACGTGCGCCCTACATCGAGTACGCATACCGATTGCTCAAGAAAGGAGGCGCGGGCGAGCAAATAAACGTAGGGATACAGCACAAACGTGATCAGCGTTGCGGCGCCGCCTAGCGAACGTACATTGGGGAAGTAGTAGTCGCCATACTGCCAGTTAAACCATCCTCGAAGCGCACTCTGTAGCGGCCCTGCCACCTGCAAAAAATCCGTGTAAGCGTAGGCGATGACATAGGTGGGCACCGCCAGCGGCAATAAAAGCGCCCATTCAAAGATTCGTTTGCCTGGAAAGCGACACATCACCACCAGCCAGGCGCTGCCGGCGCCTATGATTAACGTGCCCAGCCCCACCCAGAGCACAAGCCAAAAGGTATTCGACAGATAGCGGCTCAAGACGGTGCTCGCCAAGTGCTGCCAGACGCCTTCCGTCGGCACAAAGATATAGCTCAAGACGACCAGAATCGGCAGTGCCACCATCAGCGCAATCAAGAACAGCGCACATGACCAGGGTGTGAGTGATAGCCTAAAGCGGGATATACCGTCAGCGAGTAGCGCCAATCGTGAACGGCGAGCGGGAATGGGCACGTCGTTGTCTCCTAAGACGAGGCTGGCAGGCTGACTCGTCAATGCGAAAAAATAACAGCTGTAAATAGTATCACTTGGGTAGTGTGGCTGCAGCTATCTCCGCGCCCAACCGCTCGTTAAGGTAATCAGCACTCCGTTTAGCCAATGAGTGTTGTACAAAGGGGAAAAACGGCGAAAATAGACCTACTTTTCGAGCATTATTTTAAGCAAGAACTTAAGCAATAACGCGTGTCAGGAGTCTTGATGCCAGGGTTATCACCACCAAGCGAGCTGACGGAAACGTTAGGCATGGCTAGTGAACGGCCAGTTCAAACGCTAGTTGCCCATTCCAAGCGGCTGGAGAGGAGGCGTTGGCGTCAACTGGTATGGCTAACCGGTAGGCCTTGCGAATGCCGTGCCCACGCGCATCGGCTTTGGCAGGCTGCTAACTGGACAGCACCCTTATGGGTTGCTCATCAGGCCGATGATGTGCCCGTTGAGCCTTGGATAACGCCCCGTAAGGCGCGCACGCGTTTAGGTGCAGAGCATCAGCTCATCGTGCTGGATGCCAGTGGCGAGGCAGGCTTTGATCCTGACGCGCTAGGCGCGCTGGCAGGCACGTTGATAGCAGGAGGCTTGCTGGTGCTTATTACACCCAAGCCTTGGGGCTGTCATCCGGATCCGGATTACGCGCGCTTTGCTGACTACCCTTGGCACTGGGAGCAGTTAACGTCGCACTATCTGGCGCGATTGGCTCGCCTGCTTCATGAGCGTACAGATGTCATCACTTGGCATGCCTCCGGAATGCCAGCGCTTCCCCGTTTACCCGCCAGCACGAATTGTCCACAGAGCGTTAGCGATAGCGCATGTCTCACGACGGATCAATCGGCTATCGTTGCCCAGCTTGTACGTTTAAAACGCCGCCGCCCGGTGGTGATTACCGCTGACCGCGGGCGGGGAAAAAGTGCCGCGCTTGGGATCGCTTGCGCACGGCTTTTAGAAAACGGAACCTCGAATATCATTGTGACGGCTCCCAGGTTAAGCGCCGTGGAGAGTCTGTTCGCTCGGCTTGAAGCCCTGTGCCCTGACGGAGCGCGCATCGCCCCAGGACGTTTTCAACTCGCAGATAACCGCGAGCTGAGCTTTTTGCCCCCGGATGTACTTACCGAGCAAGTTGCGGCCAAACAGTTGGGAGGCGATGGCAGCTATTTAATGGTGGATGAAGCCGCGGCGATTCCTGCTGCCTTGTTGGGTCAGTGGCTGGCGGCGTTTCCGCGTATTGCGTTTGCGACCACCGTTGATGGCTACGAAGGTTCAGGGCGAGGGTTTGCCTTGCGCTTTAAAGACGTATTGACCCGGCTGACGCCGCAATGGAAAGCCTTGACGCTGGACACCCCCATTCGCTGGAGTGCCGGTGATCCTCTTGAAGCCGCGATTAACCGGTTGCTGCTACTCAAGGCGCCTTTGCCAGCGTTAGGGCAACGTGACGATGACGCGGATGGCTCATATACACTCGAACGTGCCTGCCTTGCCCAGGAGGAAGCTGCTCTTGAAGCGCTGTTTGGCTTGTTGGTGCAGTCTCACTACCGGACCTCTCCAGGTGACGTGCGTCAGCTGTTAGACGGACCCGGAACCACGCTGCGTCTACTGGGGCACAAACATGCCCCTCAAGCGGTTCTAGTGGCACGAGAAGAGGGCGGTTTTGATGCCTCGCTTGCCGAGCAAGTCGCACGGGGCGAGCGCCGCCCGCAAGGGCATTTGATGGCGCAGTCGCTGGCCGCCCACATGGGCAGCCGTACAGCACTGACCGCCCGCTGGCGACGTGTCGTGCGTATCGCTACTCATCCAGACCGCCGCCGGGAAGGCCTGGGGCAACAGCTTATTGCCGAGGATATTCAGGAGGCCACGCAGCGAGGCATTGCGCTTTATGGCGCCACCTTCGGCGCCGAAGCGTCGCTACTGCGCTTCTGGCTTGCCCAAGGGTTTCAGCCCGTGCGGCTGGGCATCACCCGTGAAGCCGCCACGGGGGAATTTGCGGTGATGGTAGCCAAAGCGCTGAACGTTGAGGGGCACGCGGTACTGCATTCGTTAACGGCAGGGTTCAGCGCAGCGCTGCCCGGCTTGCTGGCGTTTGAATTAACCACGCTGCCCGCCGAGGTAGTCACACTGTTACTACGCGGACTGCCTTCTACGCCGCTAACCGCAAAGGAGCGCCAAGCCATCAACGATGTCGCCTATGCGCATCGTGACCCGGCGCTGGCGCGGCCTGCGCTACAAGCGCTGGCGCGAGAAGCCAGCCACGTGCCCTCATCAGGCATGGCAACCGCGCATCACCAACTGGCGGCGTGGGCCTTTCAAAATCAGCCTTTAGCCGCCGCGCATAATGCGTCCGTTCGTGCACTACGCCAAGCGGTGGGGCAAGTGGCATCAATGCATGCTTTTCCCTCGTCGCCTTGAGGAGTAAAGTGGGTCGGTTACCGATAATGAAGAGCTTTTATGAACGCACATTTAGACGCGTTAACGCCGCCTATCGTTTGGCGCCATTTTCGTACGCTGTGTAATACGCCGCGCCCTTCTGGCCAGGAAGCTGCGTTGGTCGCGATATTAGAAGCCTGGGCCGATGCTCAAGGGCTTGCTCACGACCGCGATGGTTTTGGCAATTTGCGCATTTGTAAGCCGGCATCACCTGGCTGCGAACACGCCCCTGGGGTTATTTTGCAGGGCCATCTGGATATGGTGGCCCAGGCCAATGCTGACAGCGCCCATGATTTTTCGCGTGATCCAATAAGCACCTACGTCGCCGATGGTTGGCTGCATGCTGAGGGTACGACGCTTGGGGCTGATAACGGAATGGGCGTGGCGGCTATTCTTGCCGTGCTTGAGGATGCTGAGCTTACCCATGGCCCGCTGGAAGCGCTGTTTACTCTGGAAGAAGAGACCTCAATGGGGGGCGCGCTGAACCTGGCAGAGAACTGGCTGAAAGGCTCATTGCTGCTTAACCTGGATAGTGAAGACCGTGGTGAAGTGTATATCGGCTGCGCGGGCGGTGGCGATGTGGTGGTGGATGCCCAGCTACCCAGTGCCAAGCTGCGCGACGATGAGCAACTGGTCGAGATTGCACTGACAGGCCTTAAAGGCGGCCATTCAGGCATGGATATCCACAAGCCGCTGGGCAATGCCAATCGCCTGCTGGTGCGTGCGCTGCGTACCCTTGAAGGGTTTGATGGGCGGCTGGTTAGCTACCACGGCGGTACGCTGCGTAATGCGATTCCTCGTGAAGCGTTTGCTCAGCTGGCCTTGCCCGCTGACGAAGTGGATGCCGCCTTCGACGCGCTAAAAGCGCTGGAAAGCACCCTGCGTGCCGAGCTTGGCAGTGGCGATAGCGGTTTGGTGCTGACGGCAACGCGTGCGGTGAATAACGCGTCAGTAGACCCGCTAACCCTAGACGCCAGCGCCATGTTGGTGGCCGCGCTTCACGCAGCGCCCTGCGGCGTCGAGCGCATGAGCGCTGATGTGCCCGGTGTTGTTGAAACGTCCAATAATCTGGGTGTACTCAGCCTGAAAGAGGGCCGTTTGCATCTATGTGCGCTGGTGCGCTCCTTACACGATACCGCAATGATCGCTTTGGCCGACCGTTTTGAGGCACTGTTTGGGTTGATTGGCGCACGTGTCCGTGTCGAGAATAGCTACCCCGGTTGGGCGCCGAATCCTGGCAGTGCGCTGTTAGCGATTTTTAACAAACGCCATGCCGCGCTGTTTGAGAAAGAACCCGCTGTTAAGGTCATTCATGCGGGGCTTGAGTGCGGCATTCTGGGCAGTAAATATCCCCACCTGGATATGATCTCGTTTGGCCCGCTGATTCGTGGGGCTCACTCCCCGGATGAGCGGGTGGAGCTTGCATCGGTCGATGAGTTCTGGCGTATGCTGCGCGCGTTGATGGAAGACCTCGCTCAGAAAGGCTAGCCCAACCTCGGGCTAAACAAAAACGGCACCGCGAGGGTGCCGTTTTTGCATCTATCGCTAAGAAGAGCGCTTATCACTTACCTAGGTAGGCGTTCAGCATCCAGATGGTTTTTTCCTGCTCGCGAATGTAGTCGCTGGCTAGTGAGGCTGTCCCTTCATCATCAGCGTCAGAGGCGAGTGAGAGCACTTCGCGCTGAAGCTCAATCAGGACCTGGTATCCTTTGATAATGCCGTTAACGCAGGCTTTGCCGTCGTGTACGTCTTTATCTTCCTGAATATGCGAAAGCGTGGCGTAGTCACTGTAGGCATGTACCGGCTTGTGACTCAGGGTGAGGATACGCTCGGCGACTTCATCTACCTTGGTCAGTAGGTCCGTGTAAAACTCTTCAAACTTGGCGTGCAGTTCAAAAAAGTCGCTACCCTTCACGTTCCAGTGGTAGCCGCGCACGTTCATGTAAAAAATCTGATAGTTCGCCAGCAGGTGGTTGAGTTTCTCGGCAAGCTGGCTGGCACTGCCTTCATGAAGGCCGATGCTATTGGTATCGGTCATGCTGTCTCTCCTTGTTGGAGCCGTGTAGCACGGCTATCAAATCGTTTGATTAGCATAAAACGCTGCTGGAACATTGCAAAACAGGTTTTTTGCATCGTACTCATAGCGTTATGACATTACCGTGACGGCAACACCGCCCGGTTTTACTAACTGGATCTTAAAACGGACCATGTATCGACGTGGTTTTCACGAATGCTGCCTACCAATAGTAATGCTGCCGTTCGAGATGTTTTTCAAGGGGCCGCCGGGGTTAACCATAAACGAATAATTGTTTCACAGCGTGCCGCCAGCAACTCGGCTGTTCTGGGTAAAGCCTGTTCCAGCGTCATGGGGCCATCGGCCAAGGCAAAGGCCGCGGTTACACCTTCATCAAGGCAGGCTTGCCAGCCATCGCCCAGGCTGCCCGCTAAAATAACCACTGGTTTACCCAAGCGCTTGGCCGCACGGGAAACGCCAATAGGTGTTTTACCCGACATGCTTTGCCCATCCAGCCGCCCCTCACCGGTAATGACCAGGTCGGCGTTATTGAGCAGGGTGGGCATCTTCGCGTGCTGCATAATCAGCTCGATGCCCGGTTTTAGCGTCGCGTTAAGAAACGCGCTGGCTGCAAACCCCATTCCGCCTGCGGCACCTGCGCCGGGTAGGTCCCGGTAGTCATGCGCCAACGTGCTGGCGCAAATATCGGCAAAGCGGGCAAGCGCCAAGTCAAGCTGAGCTACCTCTTCAGGGGAGGCGCCTTTTTGAGGGCCAAATACCGCACTGGCGCCCCGCTCACCCAGCAGCGGGTTATCCACATCTACCGCTGCTTCCACGTTGAGTGATGCCAGACGTGGGTCCAGTCCGGAAATATCCAGCGATTCAAGGCCTGCAAGCGCAGCACCGCCTGGCGCAAGTGGCTTGCCATGTGCATTCTGAAGCCTGGCGCCCAAGGCTTGTAGCATGCCAGCGCCGCCATCGTTGGTGGCGCTTCCTCCTAGCAGTAGCAGTACGTTTTCGGCGCCCTGGTTAAGCGCTGCGAGAAATAACTCGCCTACCCCAAAGGTGGAGGTTTGTAGCGCGTTGCGCTCTTGAGGGCTTAAGTGTTGTAATCCGCTGGCTTCTGCCAGTTCGATAAACGCGGTACGCTGTTCGCTCAGCCAGCCCCAGGCTGCATCACGGGGTCGACCAAGTGCATCGTGAACCGTTTGATAGCACCGCTTGGCACCGGTTGCGGCAATTAATGCATCCAGGCTTCCTTCGCCACCATCAGCCAACGGGCAGCAGTGTGTTTGCGCGTCGGGGACCGCACTACGTACGCCTTTAGCCATCGCCTTGGCTGCTAATTCAGCGCTTAGGGCGTCTTTAAAACTATCGGGGCAAAGCAGGATATTCATCGCACAATCTCCGCAAATGACGGTCTCTAATCTATTGTAATGATGAGAGGAGCTTAACGCGCTGCT
Organism: Halomonas sp. TP35; assembly: GCF_052375975.1. Lineage (NCBI taxonomy): Bacteria > Pseudomonadati > Pseudomonadota > Gammaproteobacteria > Oceanospirillales > Halomonadaceae > Halomonas > Halomonas sp. TP35. The sequence continues at coordinate 76,628 of NZ_JBQSUZ010000004.1, forward strand.
TGCTGATAGACCAGTTGCTGATAGACCCGTTGTGATCATCGCTCGAGGATCTAACATGAAGTCGATACCGATTAGCTTAACCTGCCTGCTGGCGTTGGCTGGCTGCCAGGTGACGCCAGACCGTCTGCCCCAGGCTGAGCCTGCCCCCTCAGCGGCCTGCTATTTTTCTAACAGTGCTGAAAGAGACTCCCAAGAAGTGCTTCGCCAAAGCGTTGCGCTACTCACCGAATCGGGATTTGAACTGAATTCGACGGATGCGGCGTTAGGCCTGGTCAGCGCTAGCCGCACCCAAGCGCTGCGTGGCTATTACGATCCTTATGATAACGCCTACGGTTATGGTCGCGGCATACGTGCCTTCGGTGGGTTCGGGATTGGAGGTGGTGGCGGTATCGGCATTGGAATGGGCTTTGGGGGCGGGCTTCAACAGCAGCCAGTCGAGGTCGAACGTGTCTCGTTACTGATCCACGACGACCATATTCGCATTTCGCGCGATATCCGCCGCTTCGACCATTTGGGCGATATGCGGGAGTCGTACAGTGCGAGCAACGATGATTTTTGTCAGCGTTTCCAAACGGCGCTTGAGCAATACAGGGTGCCAACCGGGAGAGGATTATGAGGCGAGGCCGTTGGGATATCAGGTGGGTAGGCGTGATGCTTTTGGGTGCATGGCTTACCGGCTGTGCAACGACGTCGCCCTCTGTCCCGCGTGAGCTTGTTTATCCAACCTCTGTCGATACGACGTTTCGAAGCGCTGTCGAGCTGATGATGAAGCAAGGATATGTGATACGCCACGCCGATTTGTCCCTGGGGCGTGCAGAAGCCTCGCTAGCCCGCTGGCCTGAATACCGTTTGCAGCTGCAGGTGAGTGAAGCGGGGAGTGGTAGCCAAGTGAGTGTCATGGCCTGGCGTGGCAATCAACCATTGGCACCTTATTTATTGGATTCGTGGCTAGTGGACTTACAAGCAACGTTGGGATTGGCACCGTGAAGCAGTGTTGTGATCAAAGAGTAAGTACTTTTTATATCGGCAAATGTTGGGCGCTGGGCGCTGGATTGATCGGCTTTCTGATGAGTCCGCTTGCAACAGCACATCCGCATGGCTGGATTGATTTCAGTATCCGGGTCATGACCGACGAAGAGGGCGTTGTGCGCGGGTTGCATCACGCATGGCGGATGGACCCTTTTTATAGCCTGGTGGTGTTTGAAGAGCTCCAGCATGTGGATGGCGTTAGCCTGGAAGTTGGGCTTGACCGATTAGGTACTGAAATACGCAATAATCTTGCGGGTCAGCACTACTTTACAGACGTTCGCCTGGATGGCGAGCCGCTGGCATTGGGTGAGGTAACCGAATACACGGCCAGGGAACATGACGGGCGGCTTAATTTTACGTTTATCCTCCCGCTACAAACGCCGCAACCCTTGGCGGGTCATGTGCTTGATTATCAAATATACGATCCAACGTATTATATCGAGATGGTTCATGAGTCAGACAATAATCAGCCTAAAGACGACGCCTTGGTGCTGCACGGGGAACCTGCCTGCGAGCTTAGCATCTTAATCGCCGAACCTGATCCTGAGCTGGTCCTGCAAGCTGCTCTGCTGGACCAGGATGAGGAAGCCGAACCAGGGCTTGGACGATTTTTTGCCGAAACAGGGCGTGTTGATTGCCGCTAATCACAAGCCGCAGGCCCGACGAATTTTATGAATGTATGAAATAAGGTAGTGCTTTATGCGATCACTCGTTATGCGCAGGCCCATTATGCTGATTGCGCTATTAGCACTTGCTGCCGGGGCAGTGATATTTCTATGGGAAGGGGGGGTACAGAGCACAAGCTACCAGATGCTGGCTTGGCAGCGGAGCTTTAACCGCTCGCTCACGCTGGCGATTACCGAGCTTGCCCGCGAACCTTCTCAAGCCACCTGGTGGGTATTATTGAGCGTCAGTTTTGGTTACGGCGTTTTTCACGCGGCAGGGCCAGGGCACGGGAAAGCGGTGCTGGCAACGTATCTGGCCTCTCATGGTGGCGCCGTGCGGCGAGCGTTAGGGCTTTCGTTTGCCGCGTCTCTGTTGCAAGGCGTGACTGCCATTGTCATGGTGGCCATTCTGGTTCACGGCCTGGGGTGGCTAACGCGTCAGGCCATGGGCAGTGTTGTTTGGGTTGAGCAGGCCAGTTTTTTACTCATAACGCTATTGGGTGTTTGGCTATGCGTTCGGGCCTACAAGCAGCTGCGCCGCGCTTATCAGCCCATTACGTTTTATCCGGTTCAGCACGACCACGGCCACAACCATGGCCACCACGACTGCTGTGGCGGTGCGCATCATATTGAACCCGAGCAGGCGTTGGATTGGCGTACAGCCATTATGACGGTCGGCGCGATTGGTATGCGTCCTTGCAGTGGCGCGGTACTTTTACTCGGTGCCGCCAGCCTATTGGGGCAGTTTTATATTGGCGTTTTATCGGTACTGGCCATGTCGCTGGGTACAGGAATTACGGTGTCGGCGCTGGCGCTTGCCAGCGTGTTTGCACGCCGCTGGGCAACGCGGCGTTTAGCCAGGCAGCAGCACGCTTCTCAGTCGGCGCATAAAGCGGTGGGTTGGGCGGCGCTGGCCGGCGGTATGTTGATTGTTTTATTGGGCGTTATGCTTGTCACAACGAGTGTTTCTCAACCCGCCGGGGCGCCCTTGCTTGGCGAGCCGCCCGCAAGGCAAAGCAGCCCGCTTTTAAGGAGCTAAGCGTTTAAGCGGTCAATATGCGCAATAAGTTGATCGCGCAGGTCGGCAAGTGGCTCCAACTCATACGGTTCGGCGCTGCCATTGCCCCATACCGGCGCAGGCCAAGTGGCATCAGCCTGGTGGCGCACGACCACATGGATATGCAGCTGTTTGACGACGTTACCTAAGGTGGCGATATTCAGTTTATCGCCCTCGAAGAGGGTTTTCATCACGCTGCCCAGTTGGGTTGCTTCCTGCCATAGCTGGGCCTGGTCAGTCTCGGAAAGCTCAAATACTTCGCTGATATTATTCAGCCGGGGCACCAGAATCACCCAAGGATAGCGCGCATCATTCATTAACAGCACACGACAAAGTGGCAGGTCGGCGATGGGGAAGGTGTCAGCATCCAGACGTTGGTCGAGAGTGAAATCGTTCAAAGGGCGCGCTCCAGGTAGTCTTCAATGGTGTATATGATAGCCGATGCTTTGGGTAGATGACGCGGTGTAGGGAGCAACCTTCGGGAAAACAGGCGAAATTACCCAAACACTGTTACGCTGAAAGTACCCCTTGGAAATGGTAGGCGCTACCAGAGGGGCTGTTGCTAGACACGTTAAGGAGAACTCAAATGAAAAAGCTTTTAGCGACTGGTTTTATTCTACTTATGACAGCAGGCGCGTTGGCCGGTTGTAACACGGTGGCTGGCGCAGGCCAGGATGTAGAAAGAGGCGGCCAGGCCGTTCAGGACGCCGCAAGCTAAGGTTCATGAACCCTTGACGATGTCGAACGGGCTAGGCAATTGCTTGGCCCGCTTTGTGTTTGGCCTGCATGTTAATAATCATTTGGGGTAGGTTTATGAATACGTGGCGATCCATTTCTGGGTTTCAGTACGTGAAATTATTAGCCGCCAGCGGCGGCATTATTCTGCTTTCTGCATGCGCTACCGGTTCTGACACGGCTAGAACGTCGGGTTCGGGTGATCAAAATGGCCAGCCGATACCCATGGACAGCTGCGATACCGCCTCAATTCGCTACGCTATAGGCGAGGCGTTCGATGAAGCGAACGTTTCGCAGTTGCAAAGCGAAAGTCAGTCGCGCCAGGTGCGCGTGCTACGTCCAGGCGATGTGGCCACTATGGACCACCGACCGGACCGCTTGAATATCCATGTGGATAGTAATGAAACGGTCGAAGCTTTACGCTGCGGTTAGCGCAATATCAGCACTACACAAGCGGCGGTGAGCACTCCCATGGTGACGTTAAATATTCGCCAAGCGCCGTCGCTTTTAATCCAATGACCGATCGCCATGCCAAACCCCGCCCATAGCGCCAAACAGGGGAAGGCAACCAGCTCTACAAAGCCCACCAGGATTAACGCGTTTGCAACGGTTGAACCTTGATCAGGAATAAACCCCGCGATTAACGCAAGCCCCATGACCCACGCCTTGGGATTGGCGAATTGAAACGCAGCGGCCTGCCAGAAGGTAAGGGGTACGCTGTGTGCCTTGCTCTTTAAATCAGGCGGTGGCGCGCTGGCAATTTTCCATGCGAGGTAGAGCAAATAAGCACTGCCTAACCAGCGCAGGGCTAATTGTAGGGAAGGATAGCGCTCAAACAGCACGCCTAACCCCAAAGCAATACCGAAAAACAGCAAAAAGCAGCCGCCGACAATACCCACCATATGCGGCAGCGTGCGCTTAAAGCCAAAGTTGGCGCCTGACGCGGTTAACATAATGTTATTAGGGCCGGGCGTCAGGGTCATCGACATCATGTAAAGGGCGGCTGGCCCAAGAATAACCCACTGACTATTCATAACGATCCTTCCAACGCTGGCGATTCACCTGCTCTTTAAGCATTTCAAGCATATCGTAAAGCACCAATTCTGTGATTCGTTGGCTGCCTTCATCGACGGTCAGCCAGCTGTTAAAGCCGCTCTCTGCGGTGCGTTCAACCACTTGCCTAAACCCAGGAGAGTGGATGCCCAGCGCAAGCTCATCCACTAACCGTTGGGCAACGCCGCTAATAGACGCCTGCATGGCATTTGTGGCGGTTTGGCCCATCGGCAGGCGGTGCAAGCGCTGAATCTCAGGGCTTTCACGTAGTGTGCGGCTTACAAGTTCATCAATGGCTTTCATAGCGTGAGTGCGATTTTGTTGGTATGCCTCGCCCACGGTACTTTCCAGGCGCTGCACAATTTCACTAATCAACTGTTTTTTACGCGGCATGATGACTCGGTCGACCACCCGCTCAGTTAGCGAGTCGCTGGCCAGAATTTGCTGCTGAACATTGTCCAAAAGCCGTAGCGCGATACGATCAGAAAGCTCTTCAAGCAGGATATCGTAATATTTAAAGAGAAACTGATATATCGACCAGTGAGTAATGTTAATAAGCCGCAGACGATGTAAGCGATGAAGTAATGACACCACACGCAGTATTCTGAGTAGGCGAAAACCGCTTAATGGAATACAGCCCAGAACGTCATACCAGTGCACAAAGGGGTAGAAAAACCAGCGATGATAGCGCCTTTCGGCCACGGCGACGGTCCAGCCCAGCAGAACATCGGCAACAAAAAAAGCGACAAAGAACAGATCAATCGTAAAAAAGCGGCTATGGATTTGAGTGTCGTAAAATGTATAAAAGGCGGGTGTCAGGCCTGCAATGGCTTGGTTCACAGGCTCGATTAAAAACAGTGAGTCAAACAGCAAAAGTCCTAAATTAAGCACCACCGCGATGAGAATCAGCAAATCCCAGCCAATATGAGCGTACTCAACGGGCTTGGGCAATTGTGGGTAGCGCCTTCTGGTGGGCATGTAACCTCCTTGTGAATGGGTATTAAAGCAGCATCAAGCGCTTAGCCCACCTGATTCGGCCGCTGCCTGCGACGCCTCGTAATATCTGGGTTAGCCTATTAAGCCTGCGCCTGACTATTAAGCCTGCGCCTGACAGTTAAGCCTGCGCCTGATAGTGCTGCTGGGTAAGTTTTTCTTCCTGCTCTGCCTGTTTACGATGCTTTTTTCGCAATGCTGCTTTTTCAAAACGGAGCTTTTGAACAGGGGTGGTAAGCGTCAAAGGGGGAACGCTGGCGGGTTTTCCGTCAGGGTCCACCGCGACCATGGTGAGGTAGCAACTATTGGTATGGCGGATGAGCTTATTACGGATATCTTCGGCGACCACCTTAATGCCGATCTCCATTGAGGAGCGACCAACATGGTTAACGCAGGCCAAAAAAGTGACGAGTTCACCCACGTGAATGGGCTGTTTAAATAGCACCTGGTCGACGGAAAGGGTGACGACATAGTGCCCCGAATAGCGGCTGGCACAAGCGTAAGCGACTTCATCCAGTTTTTTAAGAATAGCGCCCCCGTGTACTTTACCGCTGAAGTTCGCCATATCGGGCGTCATTAGTACGGTCATTGACAGCTCATGCTGTCCTGGTAAGGCCGTGTGTGCGGCATCTGACATAACGTGTCCTTGGTTAACGCTGCCCGCCCTGGAGGGCGGGCAGCTAAAAGCTTAGAACCAGACCAAGCCTATGGAGATAATCACCCCGGTGACAAATAGCTGAATCAGGCAGAAGCCCATAATATCTTTGGCTTTTAGGCCTGCAATGGCAAGCACCGGCAGCGCCCAGAAAGGTTGCAGCAAGTTAGTCCAGGCATCGCCCCAGGCAACGGCCATGGCCACCCGTGAGATATCGGCACCTAGCGCTTGGGCCGCTGGCAGCATCACGGGCGCTTGCACTGCCCATTGGCCGCCGCCGGAAGGCACAAACAGGTTAACAATGCCCGCGCTAATAAACGACCAAAAGGGCAGCGAGGTTGCTGTCGCAAACGAAATTAGCCACTCCGACATGCTTTGAGCCAAGCCTGACTGCACCATGATGGCCATAATGCCGGCATAAAACGGAAACTGAATAACGATGCCTGCGCCGCCCTTAATGGCTTCGTTAAGGCTAATCAGCAAACTGCGTGGCGTGCGATGAAGTACGATAGCTAAAAACAGAAACAGAAAGTTCACGATATTCAGGTTTAAACCGCCGCCCCGAAGAATAAAGTGATCAAGTAGATACAAAAGCCCTGGCACGCCCACCAGTAGCGAAAGTACCAGACTGTTTTCGAGTTTTTCAGCCGGGCGGGTAATGCGCCCCAGCGGCGCGGGGTCATCTTCAAGCAGCTTGCTATCGACATACACACTGTCTTTTTCGTCGGGCAGCATTAACCGATTAACCAGTGGTACCGCGATAAACAGACACACAACAATCGCCAGGTTAAAAAAGGCGAAGATCGTTGAACCGGTGCCAATCACGCCAATCGCATCGGCAGTGAAGTGTCCTTCGGTGGCGATAGTCAATGGCACGGAACCCGCAAGGCCACCGTGCCACACGATGAAGCCCGAGTAGGCACTCGCCACGAGCAAGCGGTAATCCACGCGTACCAACCGAGCTAACTCCTTAGCGAACAGTGCCCCCACCACCAGGCCAAATCCCCAGTTAATCCAGCTGGCCACAAGCGAGACCAGCGTCACCAGAATAATCGCGCCACCGGCACTTTTTGCCGTTCCGGCAAGCTTTTGCAGGATACGCTTCACTGGCGGTGAGCTTGCCAGCATAAAGCCGGTTACCAGGACCAGCAGCATTTGCATCGAGAAGGTTAACAAGCCCCAAAAGCCGTCTCCCCACATGCGCATCACCGCAAGTGGCGTTTGGCGCTCCACGGCAATGGCGGCAACGGCCGCCACGATAGTCAGTAGCAAAACAAAAATATACGGGTCGGGTAGATAACGCTCAACCAGCTTAACCGCTGGTTTCGATATCATTTTTAGCATGGCGGGCTCTCTTGTTTGTTATAGGAAGTCCATGGCTAATATACGGCGATGCGCCATGGCTTTCACATTTAAAGACGTACTTTAGAACGATAGCGCAGCTAGCCAATAACGGGAGGGCGGGTTTAAACGCTTATTGCCAACGCGAGTGCCGGTAGCGTCGATAGTAACCAATCAATACACCCGAACGCACCGTAATAAACAGGGTAAAAGCAAACCATAAGCCATGATTGCCTAGCCCTTGGGTCAGCCACCAGGTCGGCAGGTAAACCAGCATGGCGATAAAGATACTATTGCGCATTTCACGCACGGCGGTAGCACCAATAAATACGCCATCCAGAAGATAGCTCCAAACGGCAATCAGCGGCATCACCACCATCCACGGGAGGTATAACGCGGCGGCAGTGCGTACTTCGTCAAGCCCGGTTAAAAGTGCCACCAACTGATTGCCGCCAAGGGCAAACCCCAGTGAGGCACCGGCCGCTGTCCAAAAGGAGAACTGGGCTGCCCTGCGAACAATGAGTGAAAGCTCCTGCCAGTCACGGCGACCAAAGGCGCGACCCACCAGCGATTCTGCCGCGTGGGCAAAGCCATCCAGGGCGTAGCTGGTGAGCATAATAAATTGCAGCAGCACCGCATTGGCGGCCAGCACTGTATCGCCTTGACGCGCCCCTTGAGCAGTAAAGAAGGCCATGACGAACAGCAAGCCAAGCGTGCGCACAAACAGGTTAGCGTTAATATTGAAAAGGGCCGTATAGGCCGACAGTGCCAGCAGGCGTACACGCGATAAATGCCCAGAAAGCGTTTTAAGTTGGCGCGTCACCAAATAGCCGCCAAACCCTAGTGCACTGTAGTCGGCAATAACACTTGCCCAGGCAACGCCATTGCTGGTCATACCCAGGCCCACCACAAACCAAAGGTCGAGCACGATATTGACGCTGTTGGTCAGCAACAGAATCATCAGCGTAACGCGAGAGTTTTGTTGGCCTAAAAACCATCCCAATATTGCATAGTTGGCCAACACGGCAGGCGCCGACCATAGGCGTATTTCGGCATATTCACGGGCCAGCGGTGTAGCTACCTCGCTACCGTCCAGCAACCAAAGCCCCAGGGAAATAAGCGGTGACGAGAAAAGAATCAGCAGTGCACCAATCGCCCCAGCAATGATCAGCGATTGGCCCAGTAACAGGCGCACATCGCTATCACTTTCACGGCCGATAGCCTGAGCGACCAGCCCGGTGGTGCCCATGCGCAAGAAACCAAAGCCCCAGTAGAGAAAGCTGAAAAGAGTGGCGCCCAGCGTCACTGCAGCCAGGTAACGTGAATCGGGCAGGTGCCCGACCACAGCGGTATCGACCAGGCCCAGAAGCGGGACGGTAATATTGGAAAGGATAATTGGCCATGCGATGGCCCATATACGCATGCGAATCGTCGCGCTTAGGCAGCGGTAATAATGCGGTACTTCTCTAACAGCTGCTGCTGCGTTTCCTTGCGTGCCGGGTCAAGCGGAATGCAGTCTACTGGGCAAACCTGCTGGCACTGTGGCTCATCGAAATGGCCAACGCACTCGGTGCACAGGTTTGGGTTGATGATGTAAATCTCTTCGCCGGGCGAGATAGCATCGTTCGGACACTCGGGCTCGCAGACGTCGCAATTAATGCATTCATCGGTGATCATCAGTGCCATGGGCATACCTCGCAAATGGCTGGCACACCCGGGAATAACGGCAAGAAATACCCGAGTGTTTTACTCAACAATGTTAGTGGTTACGTAGTGTAGTGCTTACGCAAGGCTTCTGCGACCTGGGAAGGTACCAGTGGTGAAATATCGCCGCCCAACTTGGCAATTTCACGCACGATAGTGGAGGAAATATACGAATTTTCTACGCCAGGCGTTAGAAAAACGCTTTCCAGCTCCGGGTTTTGGGCGCGATTCATGTTGGCAAGCTGAAGTTCGTACTCAAAATCGGAAGCGCCACGCAGGCCACGTAGAATGATGGTGGCGCCTTGTTCGCGCATAAAGGTCGTCAGTAGACTGGAAAAACCCACGACTTCAACGTTGGAAAACGATGCGCAGACGTCTTTAGCCAAGGACATGCGGGCCTCTAAATCAAGGGTTGGCCGCTTGCCAGGGCTTGCAGCCACGGCAATGATGACCTTCTCGAACATCCTCGCGCCACGCGCTATAAGGTCCATGTGACCGTTGGTGATCGGATCAAAAGTGCCAGGGTACACGGCAATATTGACGCGCGGCGTGTTCATTCCGAGGGCTCCTCGTTGATGCGACCAAAGGGGTTATCACTGGTGAGCGATACCGCCTGGGCATAGCCTGGAATATGAATGCGGTCAGCGTGAATATCCAACTCCGGCCCTTCCAGCACCTCTTCTCCAAACTGATAGCGCGGCGCATAGTGGCCTCTATCCGCTTGAACCAGATAGGCATCTGCCTGGGCGCGTACAGTTTCACGACGCGCTTTCCAGGCGTTGATGGCATCGGCGCCATGGCGCTGGAGCAACAGGCGCTCGGTAACATCGGGTGAAAGCACCACGCCGGTGGCGTTATTGCCGCCAAAGCCCTTGGCGTTAATAAAGGCAGCATCCGCCTTAAAGGCGATGGGGGTTTGGAAAAAACGTAGCCGGTCGGCGTAGACATCGTCTGCCACTTTATTAAGCGTGGGGATGCCGGGCAATATGCCATGGGCAAAACTGCCGAGCGCGCTTACGAGCTGATCGCCCGCTGCCGAGCCTTGGGAGTGGCCAATAAATGACTTGATGGCGACGACTGGCCAGTCGGTAATGCCATTCGCACGGGCAATTTCATCCAGCACATGGGACTCAGTCGTGCGATTTTTCGGCGTGCTGGTGCCGTGGGCATGCAGAAAACTGCGCTCTCTTAGTGCTTTTTCCCCTAATAGGTCACGCACCAGCGACGCGGCCTTGCCCAGGGTAATGTAATTGCCAATACCCGGCGCGGAAATCGAGCGTTTGAAGCCGTCAGCGTTGACAAAGACATCCGGTACCGAGCCCATAATGTCTGCGCCCAGTTCAAGCGCCAGCGAGTCATCCATCAACAGGATAAACTGGCTGGCTTCTGCCATGGTAAAACCACAGTTAAGCGCAAACGGTCGGCTGGCGCGCTGGTAATCCGCATCTGTTAATAGCTCCAGGGCATCAAGCGCTTTTAAGCTAGCGTCGTCTGCCAGGGCGCCCATCGCGCGAAAACCTTCAATGATTTCCGGGGTGATCGGCGCATCAGCGGTGCCTACCATGACCACTTTTCGTCGCCCCGAACGAATGTCTTCAGTACCCAAGCGCAGGTTATAGAGAAAACTGGCGCAGGCGCCTAATACCGCCCCGGTACTGCCAACGCTACCCAGAACATAGGCATTTAAAAAGTCGGCGGGCATCTGCCCGTACCCTAACGGCATCTGTTTTGAGGTGGCGCGTTGACCGCTCACCAGGCTCTTCATCAAGCCGCCCCAGCCAGCATCATCCAACTGACCAATGGAGTTGCCTGCATAAACGGCGATGTGGTCAGGATTAAGCGTTTGGCGCAGCGTTTCCCAAGACAAACCGCTGGCACCCAAACAGTCGCTAGCGCCAAAAATCGCCATCGAAAGTCCGCGAGGGTGATGCACACTGCGGTACAGGCTTGCCGGTTCAAAACCTTGAGGAAGCTGCGCCGCTGCGCGTACTTTGGGGCGCTGAGCATCGGGCAGCAGCGTCTCAAAAACGCCTGCCGGCACGGTGACCTCGACCTCACGGGCGCCCAGCTCGCGTACCTGCCAATTTTCCGGTAAATTTTCCGGAAGCTGGCGACGGCGCAGCGTAAAGCGCAGCGGCTCGCTCAACTGAAGACTGGCCTGACGATTGGCGGGCAGCCCCGGCTCCAGGAACCTAGGGTCCTCGTTGCGGCGAACCAATGTGTGGTTAAGCACCTGATCACGTAACGACTGAGCAGGCGAGTTTACGGGCTGGCCTGCGCGATCGTGCCACCCTTTTTCGGAGTGCTCGACAAGCTGCATAAGGGCCGCCAGGCCCTCCAGGGTCTGGCGCTGCTGGTCAGCGGGAAGGGCATCAAGCACGGTACGACGGAAGGCCTGATGGCCTGAGGTCCTGCCGGCGGGATTGATGCCGCCCATGCCGACAATCACCGGTAAGTGTGACAAGCCGGGTTCCTCGTGGTGCGGTGGTTTTTAATAACAGTTATTGTCAATGGCAGGGTAAAAAGTACGCTGCCATTGAGCTTAATAAATATCTCGGGCGTGATCATAGCACCGGGCACCTTATGACGTCATGCTGCAAGCGCAGGAGACTGATAGAATCACCTCTTTTAAGTCTGAGGGATGGCATGCAGAACACTTCTCGCCCCGTTATATCCAACCAGCCAGGCCCTCACCATGATCTAGCGCGCCGGATCGATCGAGCGTTGGCGACGCCACTACGTAAACCCATTGCGGCTCATACTCAGGAAGCATTTGAGCAGGCTAGCCGCTGGTATCAAGCGCGTCATGCTCCGTTGATAATCGATGCCGGGTGCGGTGTTGGAATTTCGACCCGCCAATTGGCTGCACAGTTCCCTGACCATGCCGTGATCGGGGTCGACCGCAGTGAAGATCGGCTAGGGCGTGATCATGGCACGCTACCGGATAATGCGTTGCTGGTCCGGGCGGACCTGGTTGACTTTTGGCGCCTAGCGGATCAGGCGCGATGGCAACCTGAACGCCACTATTTGTTATACCCCAATCCGTACCCCAAGGCCGCTCATTTAAAGATGCGCTGGCATGGACACCCGGTTTTACCCACACTGTTGGCACTGGGTGGCCAACTTGAGGTGCGCTCTAACTGGCAGCTTTATATTGAGGAGTTTGTCTTGGCGGTTGCACGAGTGACGGGCAGGCAAGCAGACATCGGCGTATGGACGCCCGGTAGTGAGTACTTAACCCCCTTTGAAGCTAAATACGATAAAAGCGGCCAAACGCTTTGGCGCTTACAGGTTCAACTCGAGCGCCTATAACGTTTGTGTTAGGTGAAAAGCCTGGCCTGCCCGCGCGGGTGGGTATCACCCTAATGGTGGTAGGTGTGGTGGTGATGCACGTGTTTTCAAAATGAATATACATTGAGGCTGATAACAGTGACGTACTTCTTTAAAGCAACGGTGCACAAATGGCGTGCGACGATGACCGCCGGGGTAGCCGCCGCTTCACTACTGGCGAGCCCCGTGCTGTTTGCCGATTTTAGCCGTTTGGGGCAGTTGCAGGATAAGGGGTTTTCAATTAGCGCGGAGGCGCGCCTGCTTGATACTGATGCGCCTGTGCTGCTGGGAAGCATCAACCCAGCGCGCCAGATGGCGCCCGCCTCTGTTACCAAAGCCTATATGGCAGCCGCTCTATTAAATCGCTTTGGTCCTCAGCATCGCTTTACCAGCCAGTTGGTAAGCAGTGGCGCTATCGATAACGGCATTTTGCGTGGGGACCTGGTGTTTGAAGGAGGCGGCGACCCTGGGCTTACGACAGAAAATCTGTGGCGCCTGGTACAGCGCTTACAAATGGCCGGTGTTAATGAAGTTGATGGTGCGCTCGTCGTAAGCCAGTGGCGTTTTGGCCCTGTCGACTGTATTACCAACGACCGCTGCAACGCCCGCACCCGTGTGACCAATGCTTATAGCGCGCCGCTTACCTCCGCGGGGGTTAATTTCGGCAGCTGGTGTGTCAACGTGGCCCCTTCTCAAGTGGCGGGTGAGCCCGCTCGTACCACGCTTTGCGATAGCCAGTTACCATTAATTGATATCGATAACCAGGTCATCACACGTCCGGCCAATAGCGGAACCGAAATTAGCGCCGAGCGAGTAACCGATGAGCGTGGCGATGTAATGCGCCTGAGTGGGCAAATTTCGACCAACGCCATGGCTCGGGATATTTATCGAGGGGCAGGCGACGCCGCTGAAGAGACCGCGCAAATACTGCTTGGCATGCTAAACCAGGCGGGCATTTCTGTCAGAGACCCATGGCGTGTCACTTCAATACAGCCTCTTGCCAGTGCGAAGCGCTTGGCGGCGGTGGATGGCCAACCGCTACAAGAACTCCTGCTGCGCACCATGAACTACTCCAATAACTATATGGCTGATGTGCTGGCCTTAAACCTGGTGGAAACGCCGCAAGCCCAGCTGCGTCAGGCGGGTTCAGCGCTGGAAGTGTATGCCCAGAGCTTATCAGGCCACGGCCCTGTCACCTTATATAGCGGTAGTGGACTGACGACAGAAAACCGTACATCGGCTCATGGCGTTAATGTAATGCTGGAGGACATGTATCTGAAGAGTTCGCTGTTTCCAAGCTTCGTGGCCGCCTTTCAGTCGCCTGCCAACGGCGTCATGCGATTTATTCGACGCGGCTCATCCACGTTTCAAAATAACGTCATGCTCAAAACAGGTACGCTGAATCAGCCTTTTGCCGTACGCGCTGTGGCAGGTTACTTTCGTACGGCCTCCGGGCGCTGGGGTGTTTTTAGTGTATTGGTGAACGGAAGTGGTAACACTCCTTATATAAGCTGGTCTGAGGTGCTTGATCCGTTGTCGCTCGATTTGGACGCAATGATTCTGGCTAATTAATTTCCTCGACGCTTAAAGTGAGACGACTTGCATGAAACCAGAGCATACCGGTCTAACCCATTTGGTGTACTCAACGCGCTACTCCTGGAAAGGATTAAAGGCTGCCTTTCGTAACGAAACGGCCTTTCGCCAGGAAGTGTGTATCACCGCCGTGTTGTTGCCTTTTGCCTGGTGGATCAGTAATGACTCGCTAAGCTGGTTACTGCTGGTGGGCAGCTTGTTTTTCGTGCTCATTGTTGAGCTGTTAAACAGTGCGATTGAAAACGTGGTCGACCGCATTGGTACAGAGCATCACGAACTTTCCGGGCGGGCCAAGGATATTGGGTCCGCCGCCGTCATGCTGTCGTTGATAATGGCCGGGCTTACCTGGGGGCTTTTGGGTTGGCAAAAAATCTTTGGCTAGCGTGTAAACGCTTGGCGGTGAGGTAGCTATGCAACTGGATAATTCGTTTATACCTTTAAACGCGCTGCCTGAGGCGCTTCAGCAAGAGGGCCAAAAGGTGGGCCAGCGGCTGAACGATGCGCTTGGCCAAGCGGATAATACTGCCTCAATGACCCAGCAGCCGCTGCCCTCGGGATGTTGGCAAGCGCTTACTCGACCACGCCGCGAGGCGCTGGCCAAGGTGCTAAGCGTATCCACCTTTGTGCTGGATACGTTCACCCGCTACCCGGGCTGGCTTGCAACGCTTGAAGCCAACGGCGAATTGGATGCGGCACCGGCCTGGAACGATCAACAACAGTGGCTGCACGACGCACTGGAAAGCGCAGAAGATGAAGCGGCCATGCAGCGTGTGTTGCGGCGTTTTCGGCGTGCACGAATGGTGGGCATCATCTGGCGGGATCTAAATCGGCCTGACGGTTATACCATGTGGGATACCGCTCACGCGGTTTCTCAACTGGCTGAGCTGTGTCTTGAGGCCGCGTTACGTTGGCTTGAAGGTTTTTATGCGCCTCGCTGGGGTATGCCAGCGCCCCGTGCCGATGGCGCTGCCCAGCGCTTGGTCGTTCTTGGAATGGGGAAGCTGGGCGCGGGCGAACTGAATCTCTCCTCTGATATCGACCTGATTTTTGCCTTCCCTGAAAAAGGTGAGACGCAGGGCGGGCGCAAGCCGCTGGAGCATCAGGAATACTTTACCAAGCTGGGCCAAAAGCTGATTGCCGCGCTGGATGCCATGACCGCAGATGGCTTTGTCTTTCGAGTGGATATGCGCTTGCGGCCGCTAGGCGATGGCGGGCCGCTGGTAGGCAGTTTTGCCATGCTCTCAAGCTACTACCAGGACCAGGGACGCGAGTGGGAGCGTTACGCCCTGCTCAAGGCGCGCCCGGTGGCGGGAGATATAGAGGCGGGCATTGAACTATTGGCTGGCCTGCGCCCGTTTGTTTATCGCCGTTACCTGGATTTTGGCGCCATTGAGTCACTACGCGAGCTAAAAGCCATGATTAACCGTGAAGTAAAGCGCAAAGGGATGCAGAGCAATATCAAGCTCGGCCCTGGCGGCATTCGCGAAGTGGAATTTGTGGTGCAGGCGTTCCAACTGATTCGGGGCGGGCGGGATACGGAGCTGCAGGTAACGTCGTTGAAAACGGCCTTGAATCGCCTGCCCGAACTGGGGCTACTGCCTCAAACGGTGGTCGATGAACTCATGCCTGATTACGCGTTTCTGCGCGACCTGGAGCACGTCATCCAAGCGCTTGAAGACCGCCAGACGCAAATGCTGCCGACGGATGAGACCGACCAGGCCCGGATTGCTTTTGCCATGGGCTATCAAGACTGGGCACTACTGATGGCGGCGCTTGATGATGTTCGAGAGCGTGTTCGGCGCCATTTTGATGCCGTGATTGCTGACCCCGAGGAGGATGCGGAAGAAACCAACGACGCAAGCCGCTTGGCGCCTGCGCAGTGGCGGTTGATCTGGCGCAACGAGCTGGAAGCGGACGAAGCAACCGCTTACTTACACAGCGCAGGGTTTGCCGAGCCCGATCAGGTATTGAAGCGTCTGCAGAGTTTCTATCAATCGCGCCAGGTGCAAAGTATGCAGCGAATCGGTTTTGAACGTCTTGATGCGCTAATGCCGCTACTGCTGGCCGCCGTGGCTGAAAATGAGACACCGGATATCGCGCTTGCCCGCGTGCAGCCTTTGATTGAGGCGGTACTAAGGCGAACCGCCTATTTAGCGCTGCTGCGTGAAAATCCTCAGGCGCTTGAGCATCTCATGCGCTTATGCGTGGCCAGCCCATGGATTGCCGAGCGCCTTTCTCGCTATCCGATTCTGTTGGATGAGCTGTTAACGCCAGAAACTCTTTACACCCCAGCGGATAAAGCACGCTTGGCCGATGAGTTACGTCAAACGTTAAACCGGCTGCCTGAAGATGATGAAGAAGCCCAGCTTGAAGCATTGCGGGTGTTTAAACATGCCAAAATGCTTCACGTTGCCGCCTCTGATATCGCTGGTACGCGTCATTTAATGAAAGTAAGTGATTACTTAACGTATATCGCTGAAGTGATTCTGGATGCCGTTTTGGCGATGGCCTGGAAACATGTGACCCGTAAGCACGGAGTGCCCAAGGGGCTCAACGACCATGAACCGGCTTTTCTGATTATTGGCTATGGAAAGTTGGGCGGTATCGAGCTGGGTTATGGCTCTGATCTTGACCTGGTTTTTCTGCATGATAGCGACGGTAAAGGGGCTACCGACGGTCCTCGACCCATTGATACGCCGCTGTTTTTTACCCGTTTGGGCCAACGCATTATCCATCTGCTAACCGCGGTGACGCCCGCGGGCAGCTTGTACGACGTCGATATGCGCTTGCGCCCCTCAGGCAATGCGGGGCTATTGGTGACCTCGCTTGATGCCTTTGCCGACTATCAACAGCAAAATGCCTGGACCTGGGAGCATCAGGCGCTAGTGCGCGCACGGGTCGTCGCCGGAAGCAGTGCGCTTGCCGAACGGTTTAACCAGATTCGTGGAGACATCCTGGGCAGGCTGCGTGATAAACAAGCCCTACGTGATGATGTAGTCAACATGCGCCACAAAATGCGCGACCACTTGGGCAGTAAAACGCAGGAAACGCGCTTTAATTTGAAGCATGATGCTGGCGGTATGGTGGACATTGAATTTCTCTGCCAGTACGCGGTGTTAGCGCTGGCTAACCAAACCCCCACGCTACTTACCTACAGCGATAATATGCGTATTTTAGATATGCTTGCCGAGAGTGGGCACTTACCTTCAGAGGAGGCTGAACAGTTAAAAGAAGCTTATCTGGCCTACCGCAGCAGAACACACCGCGCAGCACTAACAGGTGAGAAACCCATTGGTGAGGTCGATGACTTTAAGGAGCACCGCGCAGCCGTCAACGCCCTTTGGCAGCGCTTTCTTGAACCCTAAACAAGCCTCATGCCGATGATTAGCGGCGTGTGCTTAACGGCACATCTCGGAGTGGCCCTTCGCTAAAAAGAACAGCGCCGTTAATCACGCGGCGTTGCCTTGTTATCTTCGTGTGTTTTTACCTCGTAACTTCCTTCCAGAACATCCTGCTGACTTGACCGCGTGTGAGGCTCTGCATAACCGCCGCCAATATCCTGAGCTTGCTCGGCGCGCATCTGTTCCATCCGCTTTTTCATTTTATGGCGCACAAAAGGCATCATGGCCCAGCCAATTAAAAGAAAGAACAGGCCTAGTATGACGCCAACCACCATTAGCACGCCAAACGCCAGCCACGTTAGCAGCAATTTTAAGCTACCCATTAGCCCGCCGGGCTGCGACTGCGCTGCGCGTGTACGCCATTGTTGAGCAGCTTGCCAAGCGGCGTTACGTTGATCGCGATTCATCTGTGGCATAAAAGCCTCCATCGTCGTGTGCCTTATTGGAACATAGTTTTGGAATATAGTTCGTTAGCCAAGTTCACTGAAGGCTGGCCTATATCTTGCTTTACTAGCGTTAGGGAAACGGTTTGCCTTGAAATACCTCCTATAAGGAACGCTCATGCAAGATAATAATATTCTTGAACTTGCTTACGGCATTGCAACGATTACGCGAGAAAAAATCGGCATGATTGAAAAAATCATGCAGCAAACTGAAATTTTGGCTTTGAATGCACGTATAGAAGCGGCAAGAGCAGGCCCCAGCGGTGCGGCCTTCTCTGTCGTTGCTCAGGAGATGGGACGTGTATCCGGTGCGATCAATGAAATCGCCCGCGATTTTCGACACCAGGTGGAGGCGCACACTGAGAGTATTGAAACGGCCGGTACGTCAATGGCCAATGAGTTTCGCGGGCAGCGCTTTACCGATATTGCTTTGAATGCGGTTGAAATCATTGACCGTAATTTGTTTGAGCGCTCCTGCGATGTACGCTGGTGGGCGACGGATAGCGCTGTGGTCGAGGCCATACAGCATCCCAATCAGCAGCGCTGTGATTATGCGAGCCATCGGCTGGCCACTATTCTGCGCTCGTATACCGTTTATCTTGATTTATGGGTGGCGGATGCGGAAGGCAATGTGATTGCCAGCGGTCGTCCTGACCACTATCCCGGCGTAAAAGGTGTAAACGTAGCCGACACTGAATGGTTCAAGCGTGCCATGAAAACACCTGATGGAGACGCGTTCGTGGTTAACGATATTGAGCACAATGCCCTGTTGGACGACGCGGCGGTGGCAACGTATGCCACGGCTATTCGCAAAGGTGGAGAGAGTGATGGCGCCGCCATCGGCGTTTTAGGTATATTTTTTGACTGGACCCCTCAAGCAAAGGCGGTTGTTGAAGGGGTCGGGTTAACCGAAGAGGAGCAGGCTTGTAGCCGCGTTTTATTGCTCGACTCCAAGAATCACATCATTGCAGATACTCAGCAAAATACCGTTGGCAACCGGTATCCGTTAGCACGCGACAGCGAACAACGCGGGTATTATCAGGAGAAGGGGCGCTTGATAAGTTTTGCTGAAACGCCCGGTTATGAAACGTACCGAGGGTTAGGCTGGTTGGGTGTTGTTGAATATCAGGCAATCGAAAATCCAGCTGCACAGGATCGCTAGCACCAAAATAATGCGACTTGGCTAAAAAAGAGCATCTAATGTTTTATTTTGGTGCAATGAACGCGCTAAAGAAGATGACTGAAAACAACTGTTTGCCCATTTAGATAACGGCGTTAAATGAGCATGCCCTTCATGAATAAACGAAGACTGTACATAAACATCGTTAACCCGCTAGGGTTACAACGTCTATGTATAGTTTCTTTCATTCAATTGCTTATCTAACAAGGTGGTTGTATGGCAAATCATGGAGGAAAGTCGGTGTTTATTGCATCGGCTGTCATCATTTTCAGCTTGGTCGTAGTGGGAGCAGCCTTTCCCGAAGGGTTCGGAAGTGCAGCCGAGTCGGCTCTCGCATCGGTAACACGACTTTTTGGTTGGTTTTATCTTTTCTCTGTATTTGGTTTTGTTGTATTCCTGTTTTCGCTGGCCTTTAGCAAGTATGGCAAGGTACGTTTAGGGCCTCAGGACAGTACGCCCAACTACACTTTTTTCTCATGGATCAGCATGCTGCTGGCGGCCGGGTTTGGTGTAGGGCTTGTGTTTTATGGCATGGCCGAGCCCATGACGCACTATATTGAGCCTCCCTACGGCGATGTGCCCGCCGAGACAGAAGCCGCCGCCCGATATGCCATTCAATACAGTTACTTCAACTGGGGTATTCATCAATGGGCGGCCTTTTCGGTGGTGGGCCTGATCATTGCCTATTTTCAGTTCCGTAAAGGTCAGGCAGGGCTTGTTTCATCGGTGCTCTCATCCGTTACCGCAAAAAGACCGCGGCTTCGTCCTTATGCCTCGTGGCTGGATGTATTTGCGGTTGTCGCGACCGTGATGGGGGTGGCTACTTCGCTAGGGCTTGGGGTATTACAGATGAACGGCGGCTTGAACGCTGTTTTTGGCCTGCCTGAAAATGGGTTTTGGCAGTTTATTATTCTGTTGGTGATGTTCTGCGCCTATATGGCGTCGACCTGGTCCGGGCTTGATAAAGGTATTAAGCGCCTTTCAAACCTGAACATGGTGCTGTGCATCGGGCTGATGGTGTATGTGTTGGTGACCGGCCCGACCATTGCGATCCTTGAAACGATTACGCTAGGCATTGGTGACTACCTTCAGAACTTTATTGGGATGAGCCTACGTATCTCCCCGTATAGTGATAATGAGTGGGCCAGTAGCTGGACGATTTTCTATTGGGCCTGGGTCATTGCATGGTCACCGTTTGTAGGTACGTTTATTGCGCGCGTGTCCCGCGGCCGTACGATTAAAGAGTATGTGTTTGGCGTATTGCTGGTTCCACCACTGCTGGCTTGTCTCTGGATTGGCGTATTTGGGGGAGCAGCGCTAAACATGGAGCTTAACGGCACAAATGTAGGGTTAGCGGCCGCCACTCAGGAAAATATCACCGTGGCGCTGTTTAAAATGTTCGAGCTGATGCCGTTCTCTAACGTACTTTCTGTTGTTGCCATGATGCTCATCTTTATCTTTTTGGTAACATCGGCTGACTCTGCTTCTTATATCGTGGCGCAGATGACCGACAACGGCTCTATTAATCCCCCGCTTTATAAACGTATCATCTGGGGTGTGCTGATTGCGGCAATTTGTTTAACGCTGATTGTGGCGGGAGGCCTTTCCGGGCTTCAGTCAGCAGCAGTGCTGTCGGCACTACCGTTTACCTTTATTCTGTATATGATGGTCATTGTGCTGGTACGTGAGCTACGCGCAGATCGTAAGGCTATGTTGACCCAGCTCTATCGTCGCCACGGTGAAACGCCTGTTGGCGCCGATGCCTTTGAAGCTGAGCAGATGGGCGAAGAGGAGCGCTTACGCCGTGCACCTAATGTTATCAATCGGCGTATTAATAGCTAGGTCAACTTAATCAGGTCTTCAGGAGCAAACACATGGAGCGAGGATGCTGATGGCTCGGCGGGGACGTCACGGCGCAACACGACGCCAGCCCAAGGGGCAGGCGCTTGAGCGTTGGTTGGACCGTTGGCTGGACCGCGTCGTTACGGTCGCCGTTGTAACGGCACTGGTGATTGGCCTGTCGGCTGTCCTGGCACATTGGCTTTTGTAGGCCAACCTGGTGTAACGCAGTCCTGATTGAAATGCAGTCAAAGCGCCCGGCGATAAGCCGGGCGTTTGCTTATACAGTAAGCTTTAAGCGTTTTGTCATACCTTACAGGCGCTAATGTGCAGGCTTGCCACTGCCCCTAAAGAGAGACTCCCGATGTTGCTAAATGATGCTGCCAAGGCTGCTTCTTCCTACGCTTCACGCCGCGAAATATTCGGCTGGGCCATGTTTGATTTCGCTAATCAGGCGTACACCTTGCTGATCATTACGGTGGTGTTTGGTGAGCTGTTTACCACCGTGATTGTAGGGGACCGAGGCGATGGTTTTCGGTTGGCCAACTTTCTATGGAGCCTGGCGCTAGCGGTCAGTTATTTAATGGTGGTAGTAACGGCCCCACTTTGCGGTGCGATTATGGATTATCGGGCCGAGAAAAAACGCTTTCTGTTTTTTAGCTATCTGGCCACGGTCGCCACCACCGCGATGCTTT
The DNA here is from genome assembly GCF_052375975.1 of Halomonas sp. TP35. NCBI lineage: Bacteria > Pseudomonadati > Pseudomonadota > Gammaproteobacteria > Oceanospirillales > Halomonadaceae > Halomonas > Halomonas sp. TP35. The sequence goes on from NZ_JBQSUZ010000004.1 coordinate 98,341, forward strand.
ACTTTGTATCTCCCGGCTATGTCGTGCTGGGGCTTGTCCTGATTGTGCTGTCCAATTACGCCTACTCCATGGGAGAGTCCTTTATTGCGGCCTTTCTACCGGAACTTGGGCCGCCTGAAAAGCTTGGCAAGATTTCCGGGTTTGGCTGGTCACTAGGATATATTGGCGGGCTGTTTGCTGCGGGCTTTACCCTCGTCGTACTGGGGGAGGCAACCGTTGAAAACTATGAACGTATCCGTTGGGTGGGGCCCTTCGCGGCCGGTTTTTTCTTGATTACCGCTATTCCCACCTTCCTGTGGCTTAAAGAGCGCGGCACTCCCAAACCTTCTGGGGTGGCGTACTGGGATATTGCCCAACAGCGCGTACGTTCAACCCTGCATGAGTTACGCTATTTCAAAGACTTGAGTGTGTTCCTTGTCTCGCTGCTGTTTTCCATGGCGGGGGTCTACATCATTATTGCGTTTGCGTTTATCTATGGCGCCCAGGTGATTGGCTGGGATGAAAGCGTACGCAATATCATGTTTATTATCGTTCAGATAACCGCGGCGGCCGGAGCGCTCGGGTTTGGCTGGCTTCAGGACCGGTTAGGCGCGAAACACACCTATCAAATAACGCTTGGCCTGTGGGTAGTTGCGATTATTGCCATTTGGGCAACGCCCGAAATAACCGCTTGGGCAAATATGCGTTTTGATTGGCAGTGGCAGGCACAGCATGTCTTTCTAGCGGTTGGTTGCCTGGCGGGACTCAGTTTAGGATCTAGTCAGTCGGCAAGCCGCGCCTTGGTGGGGTTGTTTTCACCGCTTGAGAAATCGGCTGAATTTTTTGGCTTTTGGGGTCTGGCGAATAAGTTGGCAGGCGTGCTGGGCATCGTGATGCTGGGTGTACTGCAAACGATCATTGGCCTACAAGCATCTATCCTTTTATGTGCAGGCCTGTTTGTTATCGCAATGTTGATTTGTGCAAACGTTAATGAGCGACGAGGGCGTGATGCCGCCATTGCGTGGCAGAGCGCTTAATATACCGCAAGCGGGGAGCACATCATGCAGACAGCACAGCGTGGCAGCATCGTGATGATGCTGCTTTTCTGGGTACTGTTAATCGGTTTGGGTACCTGGTGGCTGGATGGGGGGATGGAAAAAATACTGAACCCCAATGCCCATATCGTGCAGACTGCGACTGACGGTGGCCCCGTTACTTTAAAGCGTAACCGTTCGGGGCACTTTGAAGCACCGGGCGAAATTAACGGTGAGCCGGTGACTTTTTTACTGGATACCGGCGCTACCTATGTGGCCGTTTCAGATGAGCTGGCCAATCGGTTGGGGCTCGAACGTGGGCGCCGTGCCTGGTTTAATACGGCCAACGGTCGCGTACAAGGAAACCTTACTCAGCTTGATGAAGTAACGCTGGGTGGTATCAATATCCGTAATGTACAAGGCTCCATCAGCCCCGGCATGGAGAATCATGTCGTGCTGCTGGGTATGAGCTTTTTGCATCTGCTGAATATTGAAATACGCAGCGGCGAAATGGTTCTGAGCCTACCCGATTCATAAGCGATACTTGTGAATAGTGTATTGATGTGCTTAGCTAAAAGCTCACGGAAACGAATAGGCAAGGAGTGGCTATGGGTATTGAAGTCGGTGGATTACTCGGTCTGATTTGGCTCATTATTATTGTTTGGGCCATTGTCAAAGTTGCTAAAAGTTCAGCAGGCGGTCTGGCTAAAGTGCTGTGGATATTAGCGCTGCTGATCTTCCCACTGGTAGGCCTGATTGCATGGCTACTATTAGGGCCCAAAGGATAGCCAAGCGGGCTAAAGGCTGTGCTGTCGGTTAGCGGTGGCGCTGCAAATATCGGCTTTAAAAAAGGCAGGCATCGCGCCTGCCTTTTCTATAAGTATGTACCGTTACGCACTGTTTCCATTACTGGGCGGCGCTTTATAGTGGCCAGGGATTGTTACTCTTTCCCCGTTGGGTAAATCGCGCACCTGAGTAGGAACATAAACACGCTTGATAACACTTTTAGCTTTACCATCTTTCATGGCTTACTCCTCCAGCCAGATTGTCGACAGTCCGCTGTCTACATTAGCCCTCTGTTTTGGAAGAATCAAGCGGTGCGCGACGGCAAGTAGAGAAAAGCGGCTGCTGCTCAGGAGGGGGGTTTGCTGGGTTTTGAGGTATCCTGTGAACAGGTAACCGCCTACCTTTTGAGAACGACTGACTACATGAATGACTAACTGCCTAAGCGGAGTGAAGGATAAGATGGATAATCACTTGGAACAGAAATTTCAGGCGCTTGGGTCACAAGAAACCGTTATGCCTGACTATCCTGCTCAGGATCATATTCTGATCATAGAGGATGATCAGCGCTTGGCTGAGCTGACTCGCGACTATCTGGAAGCCAACGGTTTTCAGGTCACGCTAGAGGCAGATGGGGCGAAAGGGATGGACCGCATTCTTACGCTACAGCCTGACTTGGTCATTTTGGATTTGATGTTGCCCGGCGAGGATGGTTTGGCGATTTGTCGCCGAGTGCGGCCCAATTTTGCGGGCCCCATCATGATGTTGACGGCACGTACTGACGACGTGGATCAAATCCTTGGGTTGGAAATGGGGGCAGATGACTATGTGCCCAAACCGGTGCAGCCTCGCGTGTTGCTCGCCCGTATGCGTGCCTTGTTACGGCGTGCAGATGGCCCTGCGCCCAATGGCGAAATGCGCCTACGGTTTGAAAATCTGGAAATTGATAATGCGACCCGAGAAGCGTGGCTTGCCGGTGAACGTATTGATTTAACCAGCGCCGAGTTCGACCTATTGTGGTTACTTGCCCGTAATGCGGGCCGGGTATTGACCCGTGAAGAGATCTTCAATGAGTTACGCGGCATTAAGTACGATGGCCAGGATCGTTCTATTGATGTACGCGTATCGCGTATTCGACCCAAGGTGGGTGATGACCCCAACCAGCCTCATCGAATCAAGACAGTGCGCAGCAAAGGCTACCTTTTCGTGAAGGACAGCTGATCAACACAGGGAAGGAAAAGGATTTATGCAGCGGCTGCTTAGCCATAGCGCGTTTTTAAAATTCTATCTACTGCTAGGCTTGGCGCTTTGTGTCGTACTGCTCATAGCGCTCGGCGGCCGCTCTTTTATTGAACAAGTACGGCGTGAGGATTACCACGAGCAGCTTGCAGCGCTGCCCATGTCATTAATGACCCAGCAACTGGCCGATGTCTCCGAAGAAGAAAGAAATTCGTTGGTTAATTACTTTGCCGAGCGGCTGGGTATGCAGCTTACTTTGCGGCGTATGAGTGAGGTAGAGCTTGGCTACTTCGCTGGTAAACGTATTGAGCGTGGTAGCGTATTAGTGACTGAAGATCCTTGGCGTCTCCGTCAGCGAGTGCCTGAAAGCCAATGGTTTTTGGAAGCGACCCTGCCTGCCTGGAGCGACCGCCAATGGGAGGGCAGCATCCTGTTGCTGGGCGAGTGGCTAAAAGCCTTGCCGCGTGACGAGCGAGAAGCCAACCTGACGTCGCTGCGTTCCGGCAACTGGCCGCTCACTTTGCTTAATACGCTGCCCGATAACATAACGTCCCAGCAGCAAAGCCAACTGGCGTTAGGCAACGTATTAACGCTGCTCGTATCCGAAAAACTGGCCGTTAGCCTGCTTTATCAACTGCCCGATGAAGACGTCTGGTTAATGGCCGGTCCTGTCTCGCGCGGTGATACGCTGCCCATGAATTTACAATTGCCGCTGTTGATTGGTGTCATGGCTGTGCTGGGTTTAATTATCTATCTGATTATGCGCAGCATCGAAGCACGTATGGCGCGCCTTGAACTGGCGGCTACCCGCATTGCCAGCGGCCGTCTTGAAACGCGCGTAAAAATAGAAAGTGACGACTTTCTGGGCCGATTAGGCATGGCGTTTAACGGCATGGCCAGCCAAGTGCAAACGCTGCTGCGTGGCCAGCAAGAGATGATTCGTGCGGTCTCCCATGAGCTTCGCACGCCGGTGGCGCGTATTCGTTTTGCCGTACAGATGGTCGAAGACATGACTGATCAGCCCGCTATTCGGCGCCAGTTGCAGGGAATTGATGCCGATATTTCAGAGCTTGACGAGCTGGTGGATGAAATCCTTACCTATGCTCGCTTGGGCGGTGAGACGGTGAACGGGGCCGAGCTTGAAATGGCGCTGGTGGACTGCCGGGCAATGGCCGAACGTGTGATTGATACGCTGGCGCCACTCAATGAAGGGCTTACTATTGAACTGGCGGATGGGCCGGATATTGAACTTTTAGCCGAGCCCCGCTATTTACAGAGGGCGCTGCAAAACCTGGTGGGTAACGCCTGCCGCTATGGCAAAAAACACCTTATTATCCGGCTTTGGAGCGAAGATCAACTGGTGCGTATTGATGTTGAGGATGACGGCCCAGGTATTCCGGCAGATGCCCGCGTGGATATTTTTAAGCCGTTTACTCGGCTGGACGATAGTCGGGCCCGCAGCCTGGGAGGCTACGGCTTAGGCCTTTCCATCGTGCAAAAGATTATGGCGGGCCACGGCGGCAGCGTAACCGTGGATACCAGCCCTGCGTTGGGTGGCGCACGCTTTACGTTGCTGGTTCCTCGTCGTGAGTCGCTGGTTTAATGCCCGAGAGTACGGCAAACGAGGTTTCACGTGCGGTACGTAGAAAATCCTGCATCCAGGGCGCTTCCAGCGTCTCTTCCCGAACGGCCGCATACAGCGTGCTCCAAATACCGTTTTCACCCAGCTTAACGGCACTGACGTAATCGCGCTCCAGATACTCCGTTAGCGCCCAGTTGGGCAGAGCACATACGCCTCGGCCGCTGGCAACCAACTGCATCATCATGATGGTAAGTTCGGCGGTGCGAATCTCCTGAGGGCGTACGTTCGCCGGGTCTAAAAACTGAGTAAACACATCCAGGCGCGCCTGCTCTACGGGGTAGGTGATCAGCGTTTGGTCTGCCAGGGCTTGAGGCTCAATAAAGAGCTTCCCTGCATAAGCGTGCTGACGCGCTACGGCCAAAAGCCCTTCATAGCGAAACAGCGGCGCATAGTGAACACCCTCCAGTGCTTGAGGGTCGGCAGTAATGACCAGATCCAGCTGCTCGCGTGCCAGCGCTGGTAGCGGGTCAAAGTGATGGCCGCTGGGAATATCAATTTCCACTTCCGGCCAGTGGTCGCGGAAGTAATCGACGGTAGGCATTAGCCATTGAAAGCAGCTGTGGCACTCAATGGCCATGTGCAGCCGCCCCTGCTCGGTTCCCGCCAGCCGGGCCACGTCGCGTTCGGCTTTACGCACTTCCGGAAGTATCTGGTCGGCCAGGGCTAATAGCCGTAAACCTGCCCGAGTAAACTCGGCGGGCCGTGTTTTACGCACAAAAAGCGGGCTGTTAACCCGGCCTTCCAGGTCTTTGAGCTGGTGTGAAAGGGCCGACTGAGTAAGGTGAACCCGTTCGGCGGCCTCCACCAGTGATCCCGTTTCACGTAGGGCAAGTAATGTGCGTAGGTGGCGTAACTCAATCATGGATAATATCTTTCAATTTGAAAGGATTTATCATGACAGTCTCTCATGTACTTGGCTATTGGCGTAGGCGTCTTTGCATGAGTTTAAAAGTGTGAGAAGCGTGCTTGCCAGCAGTAAAGCCGCTTATTAACGGCATTACTGCGCTTACTGGATTTTTCCGGTCATGCACATATGTGCTAGCTTTTGGATGCGAACGCGTAAAGCAGGGTTTCCTGAGCACTGATCGCATCGCCATCGCCGGGGTCCTGCAAGCGATAAGAGCCATCGCTTTGCAACAGCCAGCTCTGGCAATTATCGACCAGGTAGGTTTCCAGGTCTTTACGCACTCGGGTGGCGAGCTTTTTATCCAACAGCGGAAAGCAGGTTTCTACCCGGTGGAACATGTTGCGCGACATAAAGTCAGCGCTTGAACACCAGGTTTCCGATTTACCGTCGTTATGGAAGTGAAATACCCGGGTGTGCTCCAGAAAACGGCCAATAATCGAGCGCACACGAATGTTTTCAGAAATGCCCGGAAGATTGGGTCTTAGGCAGCACATGCCACGGATAATCAAATCGCACTCAACACCTGCTTGAGAGGCGCGGTAAAGCGCTTTAATCAGCTTGGGCTCGGTGAGTGAATTACACTTGATAATGATATGCCCGCGTTTACCCTTTTGTGCCAGCTGTGCTTCACGGTCAATCATCTCCACCAAACGCTCATGCAGCGTAAACGGTGCGTGCAGCAGCGTATCAATTTTACGCGCCCGGCCCATCCCTGAAAGCTGCTGGAAGACCTTATGCACATCGGCACATAGCGCTTTGTTGGCCGTTAACAGGCTGTAGTCGGTGTAAAGCTTGGCGGTTTTAGAGTGATAGTTGCCCGTGCCCATGTGCGCGTAGTGGCGCAGCTCGCCCTTTTCACGCCGGACAATATGCAGCATCTTGGCGTGGGTTTTATACGCCATAATGCCGTAAATAACGATGGCCCCGGCTTCCTGTAGGCGTGAGGCAAGCTGCAGGTTATCCGCTTCGTCAAACCGTGCGCGTAGCTCGATAACGACGGTCACTTCCTTGCCTTGACTCGCGGCATCCACCAGCGCGCTCACAATAGGCGATTCGGCGCCGGTGCGGTAAAGCGTCTGTTTAATGGCCAGAACGTTTGGGTCGCGAGCCGCCTCACGCAGTAGTTCCTCAATAGGTGAGAACGACTGGAAGGGGTGATGAAGCAAAACATCGTTCCTGGCAATCGAGTCAAACATGGAGCCGATTTTAAGCGTCTTGGGCACACTGGGCGTATACGGGCGATACACCAGTTCAGGGCGATCAACGTCTCCCAGCACTGACATCATGCGGGTCAAATTGACGGGCCCTTCAACGCGATAGAGATCCTCGGCATCAAGCTCGTACTGGCGCATTAAAAAGTTGGTCAAGTCGTCCGGGCAATTATCGGCGACTTCCAAGCGTACGCCTCTGCCATAACGGCGGGCCAGCAGCTCGCCTCGCAACGCCGAGGCCAAGTCAGAAACCTCTTCCGGGTCGACGGTCATGTCGGCGTTGCGCGTCAATCGGAACTGGTAGCAGCCGCGCACGCGCATACCGGGAAATAGCTCCTCAGCATGGGCGTGAATCATGGAGGAGAGGAAGATATATTCAGAGTAGCCTTCGGCGCAGAGCGCTTTGGGAAGCGCCATTAAACGCGGGAGCGAGCGAGGGGCAGGAAGAATGGCCATGCCACCTGCGCGGCCAAAGGCATCTTTACCTTCCAGTTCAACAATAAAGTTAAGGCTCTTATTGACCAGCCGTGGGAAGGGGTGCGAAGGATCAAGGCCTATCGGGCTGATGACGGGCATGATCTCGTTATTAAACCTCTCATGTACCCACTGCTTTTGCGCTTCAGTCCACTGTGCGCGGCGCCGAAAACGCAGGCCCTGTTGCTCCAGGGCGGGTAGCAGCGTGTCATTAAGAATTTTATACTGACGAGCGATCTGCTGATGGGCAATGTCGGAAATTTCAGCAAGCACCGCTTTGGGCAAACGGCCATCGGCCGCTGTCGTATCATCGCCCATGGCCATCTGGTGTTTTAAACCTGCCACGCGAATTTCAAAAAACTCATCCATGTTGGATGAGAAAATAAGCAGGAACATCAGTCGATTAAGCAGTGGATGTGCATCGTCCAGTGCCTGTTCTAGGACGCGAATATTAAATTGAAGGTGGGAAAGCTCGCGATTTAAATAGAGTTGGGGGTCGTCCAGGTCGGTTTCACTAATGGCATCCTTGGCGTGCACACCGTTGGGCGTACGATTAATGCGTAACGGTAAACCATCAATTTCAACGTTGGGTAGTTCGTTAAGTGATAGCGCTGTGGATGGTGTAACGTGATCGTCCATATAAGGCTCCCCCGCATTAATGGCTTCAAACTAGCATAGCGTGATACCTGCCGTGCAAAGCAGTATGCGGGAGAAAGATGACAGATAAATGTCATATATCTGTCATCTTGAGCGCGGGCTTCTAGCGTTGGTTCTGCAATAGGCGAGCGGCTTCCAAGGCAAAATAGGTCAAGATACCGTCGGCTCCGGCACGTTTAAAGCACATTAGTGATTCTAGAATCACCGGCTCGGCTTCCAGCCAGCCGTTATCGAACGCGGCGCGGTGCATGGCGTATTCACCACTTACCTGATAGGCAAAGGTGGGCACTTTAAGCTCGTTTTTAACCCGATGCACCACGTCCAGATAGGGCATGCCGGGTTTCACCATGACCATATCGGCCCCTTCGCTGATATCCATGGCCACTTCGTGCAGCGCTTCATCGCTATTGGCCGGGTCCATCTGGTAGGTACGCTTGTCGGCCTTGCCTAGATTGGCCGCAGAGCCGACCGCGTCGCGAAACGGGCCGTAGTATTTGGACGCGTACTTGGCGCTGTAGGCCATGATCCGCACATTGTGCAGAAATTCTTGCTCCAGTACTTGGCGGATGGCGCCAATGCGACCATCCATCATGTCTGAAGGCGCGACAACATCCGCCCCGGCTTCAGCATGGGAAAGCGCCTGCTTAAGCAGTGTTTCTACCGTGCGGTCGTTCTGAACGTAGCCTTGCTCATCTAAAATACCGTCCTGGCCGTGACTGGTGTAAGGGTCCAGGGCGACATCGGTAATAATGCCCAGCTCAGGCAGCGCCTCTTTAAGCGCGCGCACGCTGCGCTGAACCAGCCCGTTGGCATTATAAGCCTCTTCGGCAAGCTCGCTTTTCTGTTCGGTACCTACCACAGGGAAGAGCGCCAGCGCGGGAATACCTAACGCAAACGCTTCCTTGGCTTGTTCAATCAATAAATCAATCGACAGGCGCTCAACGCCGGGCATGGAAGCAATGGCTTCACGCTGATTTTCACCCTCTAAAACAAACACCGGCAAGATTAAATCAGACGGTGTCAGGGTCACTTCCTGCATCAACCTACGGGAAAAGTCATCGCGGCGCATGCGGCGCAGCCGAGTGCTGGGAAACTGGCGAGGAGTGAGTGTGCTCAAGAGATCTCTCCGTAATAAAGGGTCATAAATAAAGATGCCCATAGGCTTGGATTGAGTATATCAGGCATGTCTTACGGCGAAAGCCGTCTTGTGGCAAACCGCCACACTGACTAAAGTGAGCGATTGCTTTGCTGTATTGCATTCGGCAGACACTGCGATAAGGGAGATAGACATGACCAAACAGGTGGCAGTGGTATTAGCGGGTTGTGGCGTTTTTGATGGTTCTGAAATTTATGAAACCACGTTAACGCTGTTGCGGTTGGACCAGTTGGGCATTGGTTATCGCTGCTTTGCGCCCGATATTGAGCAACATCATGTCGTTAACCACCTCACTCAGGAAGCCGTAGAAGGTGAGTCACGCAACGTGCTTCAGGAGTCAGCGCGCCTTGCGCGTGGCGACATCCAGCCGATTACTGAGCTAAAGGCCGATGAGTTTGATGCGGTCATTGTGCCGGGTGGGTTTGGCGTGGCGAAGAATTTGTCTGACTTTGCAAGCGCTGGGGACGGAATGCAGGTGTTGGAGGCGCTAAAAGACGCGCTTTCTGGCTTTCGGGAAGAGGAAAAGCCGATTGGTTTAATGTGTATTGCGCCGGTGTTGGTGCCACGGCTTTTGGGTGAGGGTGTTGCGGTTACCGTGGGCCATGACCCAAGTGTGTCGGGGGCTATCAGTGCCATGGGTGGCCTGCATCGCAGCTGCGCAGTGGATGAAATCGTGGTCGACTTGGAACACCGAGTGGTCACCACGCCCGCCTATATGCTGGCAACGCGTATCAGTGAAGCCGCTACAGGTATTTCCAAGCTGGTGGATCGCATTGACGAAATGATGGACTAATAGGCGGTACACGCTGCGGTTATAACAAAAGCCTCTGTCATGAATAATGACAGAGGCTTTTTAACGCGTTGATAGCGTAAATAACGATGCGGTGGGTTTTCTGGTGGTAGAAGCGCCGTTTACGGCTCCTGCTCTTCGGTGGCTTGCTCATCACGCCGCTTGCGCACCAGGCGACCAAACAGCAGGCCTACCTCGTAAAGCAGATACATGGGCAGTGCCAACAGGCTTTGTGATACCACATCTGGCGGCGTTAGCAGCATCCCTATGACAAAGCAGCCCAGGAAAATATAGGGCCGCTTTTTGGAAAGGCTCTCTACGCTGGTGGCGCCCGACAGGATTAACAAAAATGTCGCAATGGGGATTTCAAACGCCACGCCAAAGGCGAAAAAGAGCTTCAGTACAAAGTTCAGGTACTGGTTAATATCGGTCATGACCGTGACGTTTTCAGGCCCGGCCTGAGTGAAAAAGGCAAACAACAGCGGAAACACCACATAGTAGGCAAAAGCCGCTCCCGCGTAAAAAAGCCCAATGCTTGAGACCAGAATAGGGATGGCCAAGGCTTTTTCATTATCGTATAGCCCTGGCGCGATAAACGCCCATGCCTGATGCAGTACAAAGGGTATAGCGATAAAAACGGCGACCACCAGGGTTAGCTTAAAGGGCGCCAGAAAGGGCGAGGCTACTTCGGTCGCAATCATCTGCGAACCCGGCGGTAGCAGAGCCATCAGCGGCTCGGCCACAAAGCCATAGATATCATTGGCAAAAGCATAAAGGCCCAGAAAAACCACTAAAATGACCACCACCGCGCGGACAAGGCGCATGCGAAGCTCAATCAAATGCTCAATCAATGGGGTCTGCTGATGATCGTTCTGGGGTTCCCGAGCGTCGCCAAGGGTACTCATGGATTCTGACTATCCTTTTTAGAGGTCGCCTTTAAGGGCTCGTTGGATGTATGGGACGCCGCTTCGTTCACTTCCCGCTGCGCTTCATCCAATTGGGCGCTTGCCTGGGCTACACGTTGCTCCGTTTCGCTCTGGCTTGCCGATGAAGAAGTGCTGCGCGATGAGGGAGCGTCGAGAATACTCTCAACGTCTTTTTTAGCATTCTTCAGACTATCGTTAATGGTCTTTTGCTGTTCGTTCAGCGTTTGGCGCAGCTCTTCTGCTTCAAGCTGCGCGCTAATTTCGCGCTGCATTCCGGATATCGTGCGCTTGATTTTACCAACCCAAAGGCCTGCCGTACGCGCCGCCCGAGGGAGGCGCTCAGGGCCAAGTACCAGTAGCCCCACGACACCGACAAGCATCAGTTCAAGAAAGCCGATATCCAACATAAATTATTTGGGCTCTTCGTTACGGGCCTTGCGATTTTCTTCGGCCTGAACGTCATAAGTGTTGCCAGGTTCTTCGTGGCTAACCTTGGCGTGCGGGGGCTCGACGTCTTTCTTTTCGTCGTCTTTATCGTCTTCATGCACCGCTTTTTTAAAGCCTTTAATCGCGCCGCCCAGGTCGGTGCCCACATTGCGTAGCTTCTTGGTGCCGAAGATTAAAATAATGATGCCTAAGACAATTAGCAGCTGCCAAATACTGATGCCACCTAACATATGCGTATCCTCGTTAATTCAAATGCGTGTTATTGATTATGGCGTACGTGCGGCTTTCTCGTCATGACCGGAAATACCAAAGCGCCGCGCCAACTCGTTTAACACATCCTGATGATCCAGCTCCAGGTGAGAGAGCATGACCAGTGTATGGAACCAGAGGTCGGCGGTTTCCGAGACCAGTGCCTGGCGCTGCTCGGGACTGCCGTGTTCTGCATCCTTTGCGGCAAGCAGCGTCTCGGTGGCTTCTTCACCCACTTTTTCGAGTATCTTGTTCAAACCCTTATGATGCAAGGAGGCAACATAAGAATCTTCAGAAGAGGCGCTGCGCCGCTGCTTTAGTACCTCGGCGAGGGTGTCCAGCACGGGGGCGTGATTAGACGTTAAAGGGGTATTCATGAGTCTCCTTTACAACAGTGAGCATCATCATTCGTTAGTGAAAGTCCCACCACGTGTGAACGTCCAACCACGTTTATAACAACGCTATTGCCATAACAGTAGCAGCAAGCCAATGGCGGCTGCGCCTAAAATCGGCCAATCCTGAGTAGCGGCCCAACTGGCAAGCGGCTGCCAGGCCAGTGCAATCGCTACCAAGAGCAGGCCAATCCGTAAGCGGTGATGGCGTTTTCCTTGATCCGCCATTTGGCGCTGCATGTGATGAATCGAGTCGACCTGTTGGTGGCGCTGGCGATGCTCAACTTCCATCCGGGTCAGCGCCTGGTGGGCAAGCACTGGCAGTTCAGGCAACTGATGAGAAAGCTCAGGCGCTTGGCGCTTTAACGACTCCCACAGCCCGCTAATGCCCGCGCGGTCTTTCATCCACTGCTCAAGATAGGGCTTGGCAGTGCTCCACAGATCAAGTTCCGGATAGAGCTGGCGGCCAAGGCCTTCAATATTGAGCAGGGTCTTTTGCAGCAGTACCAACTGAGGCTGGACTTCCATATTAAAGCGCCGAGCTGTTTGAAAAAGCCCTAACAGTACTTGGCCAAAGGAAATGTCTTTTAAAGGCTTTTCAAGGATCGGCTCGCAAACGGTGCGGATGGCCGCGGCAAACTCATTCGCGCGAGTATTTTCGCCCACCCAGCCAGACTCGATGTGCAGCGCGGCGACTTCATAGTAGTCTTGATGGAAAAATGCCAAAAGGTTACGCGCGAGATAGTCCTGATCCTCGCGGGTCAAACTGCCCACAATCCCACAGTCGATCGCAATGTATTGAGGATCTTCGGGGTTATCGCAATTAACAAAAATATTACCCGGGTGCATATCCGCGTGGAAGAAGTTGTCGCGAAATACCTGGGTAAAAAAGAGTTCTACGCCGCGCTCAGCGAGTTTCTTTAAGTTGACTCCACGGGCGGTCAGCGTCTCCATATCCGCGACGGGTACACCGCGAATACGCTCCTGAACCATCACGTGTCGACGTGTGAATGGCCAATAAATAGTCGGTACAAACAGCAGCGGTGAATCCTTGAAGTTACGCTTGAGCTGTGAGGTGTTGGCCGCTTCTTTATAAAGGTCCAGTTCGTCGAATAGCGTGGCCTCATAGTCGCGAATCACTTCGACCGGGCGCAGTCGGCGGGCTTCGGGCACCTTGGCAAACAGTTTGGCAACCTGATACATCAGCGCCATGTCCTGGCGCATGATGCGGTCGATACCGGGGCGGATAATTTTAACCACCACCTCTTCGCCGGTGTGTAGCTTGGCCGCATGTACCTGGGCGATGGATGCCGAGGCAAGCGGCGCCTGCTCGAATTCAGCGAACGCTACCTCAAGTGACATCTCCAGCTCTTTTTCGACCCGGGCGGCGGCAAGTTCGGCCGGAAAGGGCGGCACCTGATCCTGTAGGCGTCTAAGTTCGTTGGCGACATCATCGGGCAACAGGTCGCGACGCGTGGAGAGCATCTGGCCAAATTTGATAAAAATAGGCCCCAGTGCTTCCAGTGCCAGGCGCAATCGTTCGCCACGACTGCGATGACCAACCGAAAAAAGCTGCAGCGGCGAAAACCATAAAAGCGCTCGCAGCCAAAACGGCAGCCGCTCCATGGGAATCAGAGTGTCTAGCCGATGGCGCGCAATCACCCAAAGAATTTTGAACAGACGCAGGCTCATGCCGACGGCTCCTGTGAGGCAAGCGATGAGTCACGCACCAGACGGCGATGGAGTCGGTTAAAGCGGGCTTCCAAACGGTCAGTTGCCACTTCAAGTTCGGTTAAGTGGTCACGCAGCACGTCACGCTGCTGGCGGCCTGGCAGTAAACGCGCTTCTTCAAATACATACTCTGAGACATCCTGAAGAAGCTCATTCTTGGTACGCAGCCCCCAGCGCGTCAGGCGGCGCACGCCTTCGGCCAACGAGTGAGCGGGGATATCGCCCAACCAATTGGCAAGCTCGGCTTCCCAGTCGATATCCAGGTCAAACAGCAGGTCGCGGGTAGCCTCCAGCAGATGAAGGCGTCCGCGCACCGCGAGCTTGCCGTCAAACATGAGCCGCTCAATGGAGGCGCCGCTGATCCATTCAGAGAAGGTTTCAGGCGTGAGTTCTACCACTGCGTCGACATCGGCTTCGTCTACGTCATCGCCACGTAGTAGGTCAATACCCGCCAAATGGTAATGCAGTACCAGCTGCAGATGTGGCTTTTCCAAACGCACCAAAAGCCGACTGCCCGCCAGGGCCGCTAAGCGAGCCGGTGCGGCAGGGTCGCGAGCGAGCAGGGCATTAAGCGTACGTTCACAACCGGCCAACACAAGTGCCGGGGTTAACAGCATGCTGACCTCGTGATCGTTGATACCACTATCGACGATAACGTCATAACTTAATGCCGCGGTGCAAGGCCACAATGCCGCCCGTCAGGTTGGTGTACTCCACCCGCTCAAGGCCCGCTGCTTCCATCATCGCTTTAAGCGTTTCCTGGTTCGGGTGCATGCGAATAGACTCCGCCAAATAGCGGTAGCTTTCGCCGTCTCCGGCGACAAGCTCGCCCATTTTAGGCAGCAGGCGGAAAGAGTACTCATCGTAGGCTTTAGAAAGCAGCGGGTTATTGGGCTTGGAGAACTCCAGCACCAGCAAGCGGCCACCCGGCTTTAGCACGCGGGCCATGGAGCGTAGTGCGGCGTCTTTGTTGGTCACATTCCGCAAGCCAAACGCAATCGTAATACAGTCAAAGCTATTGTCAGGGAAGGGCAAGCACTCAGCGTTGGCCTGAACGTATTCAACATTGCCACCGACGCCATTATCCATCAGCTTGTCGCGGCCAACCTTCAGCATAGAGGCGTTGATGTCGGCAAGAATGACTTTGCCGCGCGGGCCGACAATACGTGAGAACTTAAGGGTTAAATCACCGGTACCACCCGCGATATCTAAAACGTGGTGGCCGGGGCGAACGCCCGCACGCTCAATGGTGAAGCGTTTCCATACACGGTGGATGCCCATCGACATTAAGTCGTTCATAACGTCGTAACGGGCGGCGACAGAGTGGAATACATCCGCTACACGCGATGCTTTCTCGTCGACCGGGACTTCTTGATAACCAAAATCGGTGGTGCGCTTTTCCGTGGGGCTCATGGGGCTTTAGCTCCCGAGTTCGAGGCGGTAACAATCGACCAAATGGCCGTCGTATAAAAAGGTTGGCGATATTGTAGCCTTGTCTGCCCCAATTTGTCTGCGCCTGGTCGGATGCGCTGGGTCATGGTTTTTGAGTTTGGTTCTTGGGTTATGGTTCTTGAAGCATGGTTCTTGAATCATGCTTCTCGATTCTCGAATCACAGCTGCTTGAATTGAATACCTGCCGGCTCGCGCGATGCACCGGCTTCTTTTAGCCGCTGCAGGTAGTTCTCCCAATAGGCTTTTTGATGCGTGGCGAGTTCAAACAGATATTCCCAGCTATAAATGCCGCTGCTATGCCCGTCATCAAAGTAAAGCTGTAGCGCATAGTTGCCTGTCTGGACGATGTTTTGTAGCCCAACCTCCTTTTTACCGACTTGAAGTACAGCGGTATCACCGCCATGACCACGTACCTCCGCAGAGGGCGAGTAAACCCGCAAAAACTCTATCGACAGCCGGAAGCTCTCACCGCTGGCATAGCCAAGTTCAAGTTCGCGGGCCTTTTTATGGTAGTGGACCCGGTTGGGGGCGGGAGCGTTCATGCACAAACCTCTTGGCTCATTGCCGAGATAGCTTGCCCACCTTCTGCGCCCCATTGAAACAGGCATCAGTGGGCAAGCGATTTAAGCGATCATTACAGGATATAGCGCGACAGGTCTTCGTCGACAGCCAGTTCACCTAGTTGGGCGTTCACATAATTGGCATCAATGACCAGCGGGCTGTCCATATCGCCGCCCTTGAACGAGGCTTCTTCCAGCAAGCGCTCCATCACGGTATGCAAGCGGCGAGCGCCGATATTCTCGGTGCCTTCGTTAACCTGCCAGGAGATCTCGGCGATACGCTCAATCCCGTCAGGGGTGAACTCAATATCCAGCCCTTCGGTTGCCAGCAGCGCCTGGTACTGTCTGGTCAATGATGCGGATGGCTCGGTCAGAATGCGCTTGAAGTCGCCCGGCGTTAGCGCATCAAGCTCCACGCGGATCGGCAGACGACCCTGTAACTCGGGGATCAAGTCAGACGGACGCGCCAAGTGGAAAGCGCCGGATGCGATGAACAGGATATGGTCAGTTTTCACCATGCCGTACTTGGTGGAAACCGTAGAGCCTTCGATCAGCGGTAGCAGGTCACGCTGAACGCCTTCACGAGATACTTCACCACCGCTGGACTGTCCGCTGCCCTTGGCAACTTTGTCGATCTCATCCAGGAATACGATGCCGTGCTGCTCTACGGCCTCAACGGCACGCGCTTTGATTTCATCTTCATTCACCAGCTTGCTGGCTTCTTCATCGCGCAGTAGTACCAGCGCTTCTTTGACCGTTACTCGGCGCTGCTCGCGTTTCTGCTGGCCCATGTTGGAAAACAGGCTCTGCAGTTGATTGGTCATCTCTTCCATGCCAGGTGGCGTCATGATGTCGACACCCGCGCTCTGGGAAGATACCTCTATATCGATCTCTTTATCATCCAGCTGGCCTTCGCGCAGTTTTTTGCGAAAGCTTTGACGCGTGCTGGAGTCTTCACGAGGCTTGTCTTCCTGGCCGCGGGGCGGCGGCAGAAGCGCATCAAGCACGCGATCTTCAGCGGCATCGTCGGCACGATGGCCGACTTCCTCTTTGGCATGCTCGCGTACCATTTTCATGGCCGATTCCATCAAATCGCGAATGATGGATTCCACATCGCGGCCAACGTAGCCTACCTCGGTAAATTTAGTGGCTTCTATTTTGATAAACGGTGCACGGGCGAGTTTCGCTAAGCGACGCGCAATCTCGGTTTTACCCACACCGGTCGGCCCGATCATCAAAATATTTTTCGGGGTTACTTCAGGACGCAGGTCGTCGTCAAGCTGCATGCGGCGCCAGCGATTGCGCAGCGCAATGGCAACGGCGCGCTTGGCGTCTTGCTGGCCGATGATGTATTGATCAAGCGCGTGGACGATTTCGCGGGGTGTCATCTGAGTCATTAAGTCAGCCTCAACGTTCGTTGATATTCAGCTCTTCGAGCGTCACGTGATGGTTGGTGAATACACAGATGTCACCGGCAATTTGGAGCGATTTCTCGGTGATTTCACGCGCGGAAAGCTCGGTATTCTCAAGTAACGCTCGGGCGCTTGCTTGGGCAAAGTTGCCGCCTGAGCCAATCGCGATAATGCCGCGTTCAGGCTCAACTACATCGCCGTTGCCGGTAATGATCAGCGAGGCGCTGTGGTCAGCGACGGCAAGCAACGCTTCCAACCGGCGCAGGGCACGGTCGGTGCGCCAGTCTTTGGCTAGCTCAACGGCCGCCTTGGTCAAGTGACCCTGATACTTTTCAAGCTGGGCTTCAAAGCGCTCAAACAGCGTAAATGCGTCAGCGGTGCCGCCCGCAAAACCGGCGAGCACTTTGCCACGGTAGAGGCGACGCACCTTGCTGGCGTTGCCTTTCATCACGGTGTTGCCAAGTGATACCTGGCCGTCGCCTGCGAGGGCAACCTGATTACCGCGACGTACGGATACGATAGTGGTCATGGAGATAACTCCTTGGGGGAGGCGTGCTCCCGATAACTGAACGGCCGCTTAAACGATGATAGAGCGACCGCCTATAAAAGACGATGAACAATAAAGTGCGGGCGGCTGATAAAAAATCAACCGCCCGCTGGGTAACGCCTACCGCTTTATTCGTTTGAGACCCGGTTCTTAAAATCAGTTTTGCAGCTGTATCAACAAGGGTTCAATGCCTTGCGTGGTCATTAAATCCTGAGCGCGGTTCAACTCGCGTGTGTCTTCGTAAGGGCCTACCTGGACACGGTGCCACGTATCGCCGCCCGCTTGCACTTCGCTGATTTGCGCCAGTAGGCTTAAGTTGCGTAACCGACTGCGTAGTTGCTCGGCATCGCTTAGCTCACGAAACGAAGCGGCCTGCAATACGTAGCGATTAGGCGCGCTGGTGCTGGCGGGGGCTGCCGGCTGCGCGGTACTTGTCTGCTCTTCTGGTCGCGTGTTGGCCGCAATCACCTGAGCGATAGGGTCGTCAGTTGATGATGTTTGTGTCGAGGCGCTCTCGGCGTCTTGTACATCAACTTGCTCGGCAACTTCTGGGCGGGTAACGCTTGAAGGAAGCGTTACACCTGGGGCTATGACCTCGGTTTCAGGCAGCAAGGTATAGAACTCGAACGTGGGCATCGAGGGTTCGCTTGCGGTTTCGTTTTCCCTGGCGGCTGCACGCTCGGCACTTTCGGGTTTGGAGAGTACCGTTGCCTGCGGCTGGTCACTTGGCGTGTCCTGCCAGGGCGCCGTGCCGTGCTGGTGCTGAGCAAGGAAAAAGCCTGCGGCCAAACCGGCAAGACCCCATAGCCACCCCGGCAGGCGAAACCCTCTGCCTTTGGAAGAGCGAGGGGCTTTACGCTGCGAGGTAGCGCCCTGGCGAGAGCGAGTAGGCTTTTTGCGCGGGCTGGCCATGGCTTACATCTCCTCGGGGGCACTAACGCCCATCAAGTCCAGGCCATTACGCAGTACCTGACGGGTTGCCAGACCCAGCGAGAGACGCACGTTACGCAGCGTATCGTCTTCGACCATGACTTTGACCGCGTTGTAGCAGGTATGGAAATCCCCCGCCAGGTCCAGTAGATACTGCGCCACTTGCTGCGGTTCGCGGTTTTTCGCCGCGTTTTGAACCACTTCTGGGTAGCGCGCCAGGCGGTTAAGCACGGCTTTTTCCTGATCGCTGTCCAGCAGCGCGAGGTTGGCAAGCGCCAAGGCATGATCAAAAGGCTGGCCCGCTGCCTCAGTTTTACGCAGCATGCTGCTTACGCGCGCGTGGGCGTACTGAATGTAGTACACCGGGTTGTCGTTGGACTGCGAGCGCGCCAGGTCAATGTCGAAAGTTAGCTGGGAGTCGGCGCGGCGTGCAGCGAGGAAGAAACGCGTGGCATCACGGCCCACTTCATCAATCAGGTCGCGCACCGTAACGTAGCTGCCTGCCCGCTTGGAGAGTTTTACTTCAACGCCTGAGCGCGTGACCATCACCATCTGGTGCAGTACGTAGTCGGGCCAGCCTTTGGGGATGCCCACTTCCAGCGCTTGAAGGCCCGCTCGCACACGGGTAACGGTCGAATGGTGGTCGGCCCCCTGCTCGTTAATGACGGTGGTAAAGCCGCGCTGCCATTTATCCAGGTGGTAAGCAACGTCGGGCAGGAAGTAGGTATAGCCGCCTTCACGCTTGCGCATGACGCGGTCTTTGTCATCGCCAAAGTCAGTGGTACGCAGCCACATGGCGCCATCTTCTTCATAGGTGTGGCCGTTGGCGACGAGTTTTGCAACCGCTTCGTTGACCTTGCCGTCCTGATAAAGCGATGACTCCAGGAAGTACACGTCAAATTCAACGCCGAAAGCCTTTAGGTCCAGATCCTGTTCGCGGCGCAGCCAGGCAACGGCAAACTCTTGAATGGCCTCCAGGTCATCAGCGTCTGCCTTGGCGGTTACTTCGCGATCATCAGCAGTGACCGTTTTACCCGCCAGGTAGTCGTTAGCGACATCAGTAATGTATTCGCCGCGATAGCCGTCTTCCGGCCAGCTTTCATCATCAGGGCCCAGATTTTTGGCGCGCGCTTGTACCGAACGGGCCAGGTTGGCAATTTGCGCGCCGGCATCGTTGTAGTAAAACTCACGCGTGACGTCGTAACCGGTTGCTTCCAGCAGGCGGCACAGGCAGTCGCCAATCGCGGCGCCGCGGCCGTGGCCTACGTGTAACGGGCCTGTTGGGTTGGCCGATACAAATTCGATCTGCACTTTTTCCGCCTTACCCACCATGCTGCGGCCAAAGGCGTCGCCGCTATCCAGCACTTGCACCACAATTTGGGCGGCGGCATCTGCGGCGGCAAAAAAGTTGATAAACCCGGGCCCAGCAATTTCGGTCTTTTGAAGTGCATCGCTTTCTGGCAGCGCGGCAATCAGCGCCTCGGCCAGTTCACGAGGGTTCTTACCAGCAGGCTTGGCCAGCATGAGTGCCAGGTTCGTGGCGTAATCGCCGTGTGCCTTGTCTTTGGTGGGGTCAACTTTGATGTTGGGCTGAAGGTCATCAGGCAGCACGCCTTGGTGCTTAAGCGCATCAATGGCGCCGTTGAGCAGGGAAACAATCGTGTCTTTCATTTAGGTATCCGGGTAACGTCGGTGGCGGCGTGTGCAAGTGCGCACTTACGAAGTGCATCAGCAAAGCGGCCATTATCAGCATTTGGCGCGCAGTTTCAAAGGTGTTGATGCGATCCTTGCATAAGTGCCCTTGGTAATCTTGGCTATTTTCAACGGCGGCGACGCAGGCTAGGCAAGCGTTTGAGGGTCGATATCAATCGACCAGCGCACCTTGCGCGCCTCGCGGTTGGCCTCAAGCCATTGCACCAGCCAACTGGCCGCCACGTGCAATTGACTGCGCTTATTGGCGGTCAGCATCAAGTGCATGTGGTAGCGATTTTGGCGTCGCTCCATGGGCGCAGGCACGGGGCCCAGGCAGTAAGTGGTAAGGCCTGAGGCTTTCAGCCACTCGCGCAGCGCTTGGCCCGCCTGTTGCGCTAAGGCAAGGGCCGCCGGTTCCTGGGGGCTTTCGATCCGTAGTAGTGCCATAAACGTGAACGGCGGCAGGTGTGCCTGGCGGCGCTCTTCCAGCAAGTTTCTCGCCAATGCTCCGTAGCCCTGTTCGGCCAGCAGCCCTAAGTGAGGGTCATCCGGATGCAGTGTTTGCACCAGTACCCGCCCTTGGTCGGCTGCACGTCCTGCGCGCCCGGCCACCTGTTCCAGCAGCTGCGCGCTATGCTCCAGGGCACGGAAGTCGGCGGCGTAAAGACCGCCGTCAGCATTCACCACAACCACCAGTGTGACGTGAGGCAGATGGTGCCCTTTGGCAAGCATCTGCGTACCCACCAGCAGGCAAGGCTCACCCCGCTGAATCTCCTTTAGGATCTGCTCAAAGCTGTCTTTCTTGCGGGTGCTGTCGCGATCAATACGGTGCACGGTGACCTTGGGGAAAAGGCCCTGGAGCGTCTCTTCGGTACGCTCGGTGCCGCTTCCCAGCGCACGTAAGTCGCCGCTGCCGCACTCGGGGCAGGCATCCGGCAGGGCACGACGACTATCGCAGTGGTGGCAGGCAAGTAGCGGCGGCTGGCGGTGCAGCGTCATGCGTGAGTCGCACTGGCCGCATTCCGCCATCCAGCCGCAGGCGTGGCAGGCAAGCGACGGCGCAAAGCCGCGCCGGTTGATGAAAATCAGCACCTGCTTGCCCGCACTCAAGGTGCTTTTGATCGCTTTGATAGCACCCGGTAGCAGGCCCCCCTGGCGGCGCTGGTGGCGTAAATCAAGAAGCTCCAGCTTGGCGGGCTGATGACGGCTGGGCCGCTGGGTAAGACGCAGGTGGCGATAACTACCGGAAAGCGCCTGCTGTAGGCTCTCAAGCGAAGGCGTGGCGCTGCCCAGCAGCAGTGGAATGCCGTGGTAATGGGCGCGTGCAACGGCCAGGTCGCGGGCGTGGTAACGCAGCCCGTCGTGCTGCTTGTAAGAGCCGTCGTGCTCTTCATCGACAATGATCGCGCCTGGGTTGGCAAGCGGGGTAAAGATCGCCGAGCGTGTCCCGATGATAATCAGCGCCCGCCCGTTTGCCGCGGCTTCCCAAACGTCCAGCCGTTCGGGGTCGGTTAAGCCGGAGTGGAGTGCCACCACGGGCACCCGAAAGCGGCTTCTAAAGCGCGCCAGGGTTTGCGGCGTCAGGCCGATTTCCGGCACCAGTACCAGCGACTGCTTGCCTTTGGCGGCAATCGCTTCAATAAGCTGAAGATACACTTCTGTCTTGCCGCTGCCGGTAACGCCTTCAAGCAGGCAAGGGTGGTAGCTTTCAAGCTTTTCGTGTAGCGCCGCAAGGGCGGTGGCCTGCTCACGATTGAGCGGCAGTGCCGGTGTGGCAAGCAAACTGCCACTCGGCGTCTCGGGGGCGGTTAGGGTGATTTCCTGGTGGGTGACCAGCCCCTTCTTGCCCAGTGCTAGCAGTTGGTCGCGGCTAAAGCCGTGGGCGCTGACAGCTCGTGAAGGCAGGCCGTGCGGATGCTGACATAAAAGCGCATATAGCTCGGCTTGTTTGGGCGCTCGGCTTAAATCCGGCTGGGTATGCGTTACGGCAAACCACAGCGTTTGCGTGCGCCCAGCCATTGGGTGGCCCTTGCGCAGCCGTGCAGGCAGCGCATGATGGAGCGTATCGCCCAAGCTGTGTTGGTAGTAGCGTGCGGCAAACCGGCATAGCCACAGCCAGTCATTGGGAAGTGGTGCATCATCCAGCGCTTCGCTGACAGCACGTAACTGGCTGCGTGGTAGTTCACTGGTGGCAGCCAGTTCAACTACCACGCCCACCACTTCGCGCCGTCCAAAGGGTACGCGTACACGAAGCCCAGGCTGCCAGCCGCAAGGGGGAGTGCGGCTGGCGGGCAGGTAATCAAACCGGCGTCGGAGTGGGGACGGCAAGGCGACTTTTAGCACCTGCAAAGAAACAGTGTCAGGCAATTGGCCTCCGGCGATAAGTTTTGCTAAAATATGCGGCCGCTCTGAATCTAAACGATCAGACGGTTAACCGGTTAGTAGTTTTTCCAAACCCGTATGCGGTGCCTGGCAACGGATCAGGTGGCGGCATACCGCTTGAGAGATCATCACGATGAGACAAGGTATTCACCCGAATTACAATACGGTCACCGCTAACTGCTCTTGCGGTGCTAGCTTCCAGGTAGGCTCTACTTCTGGCCAGGATTTCTCGCTAGACGTATGCTCCAACTGCCACCCGTTCTACACGGGCAAGCAGAAGCAAGCGACCACCGGTGGCCGTGTAGAGCGCTTCAACAAGCGTTTCGGCGCTGCTGTTAAGCGCGGCTAATCCTGACGGATCAGCCACACTGCAAGTGCGGGTAAAATACCAGGTACTTGTAAGAAAAACCCACGCTACGGCGTGGGTTTTTTTATGGGCGAATTTCTATAAATGCCTGTTTGGATGAACAAATGGCGAGATGAAAGGGTTTTTCATAAATGCTGCGATACAGCAATAAGCAATGCGTTATAGCTAAAATGCTTCTGCATAAGATTCAGCAAATGGTTGGGAAAAGTAATTAACGTGAAGGAAAAATCGCTAAAAAAAGCGTTTTCTTTTTGAGTTGACGGCGCGCTTGAGGCGTCTTGGGTTTTTCTATATTCTGGAAGCACTTATATCTATTTTAGGCTAATTGGACCCTCATTATGACGGATGCAAATAAGCAGGCAGCACTGGACTATCATGCGAAACCGATTCCCGGCAAGCTATCGGTGGAGTTAACCAAGCCCACCGCAACAGCCCGGGACTTGGCACTGGCATATAGCCCTGGCGTTGCTGAGCCGGTTCGCGAAATTGCCCGCGATCCTGAAAATGCTTACCGTTATACGGGCAAGGGTAATTTGGTCGCCGTTATTACCGATGGCAGCGCCATTTTAGGCTTGGGGAATCTTGGCCCGCTGGCCAGTAAGCCGGTGATGGAAGGCAAGGGCGTGCTGTTCAAGTGCTTTGCCGGGATCAACTCGGTAGATATTGAGGTAGACGCAGAAAGCCCGCAGGCGTTTATCGACACCGTTGCCCGCATTGCCGATACCTGGGGCGGCATTAATCTTGAAGATATCAAAGCGCCCGAGTGCTTTGAGATTGAAAAAGCGCTGGTTGAGCGCTGCAATATCCCCGTCTTTCACGATGACCAGCACGGCACGGCTATTGTAACGGCCGCGGGTATGCTGAACGCGTTGGAAATCGCTGGTAAAACGATAGATAGCGTGAAGATCGTTTGCATGGGGGCCGGTGCGGCAGCTATTGCCTGCATGCGCCTACTGGTTTCTTGTGGCGCCAAAAAAGAGAACCTGGTGATGCTGGATCGCCGTGGCGTTATCCATACCGGCCGTGATGGTATCAATGAGTACAAGGCAGAGTTTGCGCTGGATACCGAAATGCGCACTCTGGATGATGCTATCGACGGCGCCGATGTGTTTATCGGTCTTTCCGGCCCGGGCTTGCTGTCGGCTGAGCAGGTTAAAAAGATGGCCGCTGACCCGGTGATTTTCGCCTGCACCAACCCGGACCCGGAAATTCATCCTGACGTTGCCCGTGAAGCGCGCCCGGATGTGATTATGGCGACCGGCCGTTCAGACTTCCCTAACCAGGTAAACAACGTGTTGGGCTTCCCGTTTATTTTCCGTGGGGCGTTGGATGTGCGCGCTACACGGATTAACGAAGCCATGAAGCTTGCCGCTGTGCATGCACTTAAGGATCTGGCCCGCGAGCCGGTTCCCGAGGAAGTGTTGAATGCCTATGAGCGTACGGAAATGAGCTTTGGTCGTGAGTACATTATCCCCACGCCGGTCGATATTCGCTTGCTGGAGCGCGTTTCTTCCGCAGTGGCTCAGGCGGCAGTAGATTCAGGCGTGGCGCGCAAACCGTACCCGGCTCACTACCCCCTCAAAACGATCAATGAGGCTTATGGCCAGTGATGTTTCGGGTGTTTAACACGCCGGTTTGATGGCTCCTTTCAACGCCCGCACTTGCTGCGGGCGTTGTGCTTTTAAGGAGCGACGTCTAAAGGCTTTTGTACGAAGCTTAGCGAATCGGCGCGTCATGCACGCGTGTTAGCCCTTCCTGGGCGGTAGAGGCAATCAAGCGGCCATCACGGCGATAGATATGACCGCGTGCCAGGCCTCGCGAGTTGCCTGCCCAAGGGGAATCAATCACGTATAAAAGCCACTCATCCAGCCGTGCGTCCTCATGGAGCCATAGCGCGTGGTCAAGGCTTGCGATACGCAGTTTTGGGTCAGTGAACTGAATGCCGTGGGGCAGTAGGCTGGTGGTCAGTAGATTGAAATCAGAGGCGTAGGAGAGCAAGTGCCGGTGCAGGGTGGGGGCATCAGGCAGCGTGCCTGCAAAGCGAAACCATAAACATTGCCCAGCCGGGTCGCCGCTATCTGGATTGCCTTTAATATGCAAAAACTCGATAGGGTGGCCCGGAAAACGTGAGTGCTTGGCGGCGCCGCTCTCAATCAAGGCTTCCGGCGACTCGACATGGGGCATGGCGCGCTGGTGATGAAAACCTTCTTCAGGGCTGTGAAACGACGCGCTACAGAAGAAGATCGGTCGGCCTTTTTGAATCGCCGTAACGCGGCGCGTGGTAAAGCTCCCGCCATCGCGTACGTTATCCACCTGATAGACCACTGGGCGATGTGGGTCGCCAGGGCGAAGAAAGTAACCGTGTTGAGAGTGCGGATGACGCTCAGCAGGTACCGTACGTGAGGCCGCCGCGAGCGCTTGACCAAGCACCTGTCCACCATAAAGCTGAGGAAAGCCCAGGTCTTGGCTTTGCCCTCGAAAGAGCGTCTCTTCGAGGACTTCAAGCTCAAGCAGGTTTACTAACGTATTCAGCGCGTCGGTCATTCCAGGTATCCTTGGTGCTATCTATTGTTGCCCATAGTGGCGGATATCACATACGGCGAGGCCGCCGTTGCTACCATCATTTTGCTACCTTAGCGGAGTTTGCCTTGATACGCAGCGATGAATTTTACATGCACCGCGCCCTTGAACAGGCGCATTTGGCGGCTGAGGCGGGTGAAGTGCCGGTAGGGGCCGTAGTGGTGAATAGCGAAGGAGAGATTCTTGCCGCTGCCCACAATGCGCCGGTGCTTAGCTGTGACCCTAGCGGTCATGCGGAAATTCGTGCCCTGCGTGAAGCCGGGCAGCAGAGAGCCAACTACCGGCTGGAAGGGTGTACGCTGTATGTCACGTTGGAGCCGTGCATGATGTGCGCGGGCGCCATTGTGCATGCACGCCTAAAGCGTTTGGTTTATGGCGCTGCTGAGCCTCGTACCGGTATGGTGGAGTCCAAGGCTAACCTGCTGGCCCAACCGTGGTTTAATCACCATGTGGAGGTGACGGCGGGCGTGCTGGCGCCATCGGCCAGCAAGTTATTAAAAGCGTTTTTTGCAGCAAGGCGCTAGCGTGTTTTATAGCTCTCTGGCGTGTCAAGAAACCGCGGGATAAACGTCACCTGGTGGCCACGCACAATGAGTTGCAGAGCAAAGGCTTGGAGTGCGTTAACGTGGTTATATAATGGTAGTGATATGACTGCGTAGTGGCTCATGCCCCCGCCTCAGCCTGCGTAAGCGTCGCGTGCTTTAACGCGACCAGGTCAGCGCTGCCGGTACAAAAACAGGCAACGCGCAGCTGCTCAATGAGCGTTTGAAAGTGCTCGATAACGGCATCGCTTGAGGTGGTGGCACTGCTCAGCACCGCCGCGGCTTGACCTACCAGATGAGCGCCTAAACAGAGCGCTTTAGCCGCATCAATACCGCTGGCAACCCCACCTGAAGCGATCAGCGGCATACCGGGCAGTGCCTGGCGCAAATCGTGTAGTGCTTGTGAGGTGGGGATTCCCCAGTCGGTGAAGGCCATGGCGATGGCACGCGCTTGAGGTGTGCTGGCGCGCTCGCCTTCAACTGCCGCCCAACTGGTGCCACCCGCACCCGCAACGTCCAGCATCGCCACGCCTGCTTCGGCAAGTTGGCGACCCACAGAAACAGAAAGCCCAGCCCCAACTTCCTTGACCACCACAGGCACTTCCAGTTTGGCAACGGTGCGCTCAATGGCGGTGAGTATGCCTCGCCAATCGCGATCTCCACCTGTTTGTAGCGCTTCCTGTAGCGGGTTGAGATGAATAATGAGTGCGTTAGCTTCGATCATATCGACCGCGCGTCGGGCATAATCAAGCCCGCGTTCGCCTTTAATTTGGGCGGCTCCCAGGTTGGCCAGCAATGGGATGTCGGGAGCAATTCGGCGCAGTTCGCTCGTGAGGCCCCAGTTGGCTTCGCCTTCAATGGCCACGCGTTGTGAACCCACGCCCATGGCAAGGCCCAGCGTTTGAGCGGCCTCTGCCAAGTGTCGGTTGATATCCTTGGCTCGATTCGCTCCGCCGGTCATCGAACTGATGAGGATGGGCGCTTTTAGAGGTTGCCCGAACAGGTGAGTCCCCAGATCAATATCATCCAGGTTTAATTCCGGCAGCGCACAATGCTCAAAGCGCCAGTGTTCAAAGCCTGGGCGAAGGGTGCCGACGGCCTGGCGTGGGTGTAGCACGATATCCAGATGGTCGTTCTTACGCTGAGTCAGTTCGGTGTCTTTCATCGTCACTCCCTTGAACCTGAATCTGGCGGAAGCCGCCTGCCAAGTAGGAAACAGTACGTGGTCGGTTAGCTGATGGCTGTGCATGCCTTCCGGCGAAGTCACTAATGGTTTTCGATGTAACCAACTCTTATCTATCTAACCCGTTTCTATTGGTCTAACCAAACATGGTCAACTGCTTATCCAACCAGGTTGGCATAAAGTACTGAGGTGCAATGCCTTGATCGCAGGCGCAGGATAAACGCTTGTAATCGCAAGTACGTTTTTACCTGCTATTTGAAAAGCGTAATCCAAACGCCAGAAACTTTCTTTAACTACGAAGGGCAACGTGGGATCGAGCTGGAGGGCTCTGTAGCGAGGCTACTGATCCAACGGCGGAATTAACTCAAATGGAAGTAGGAGAGAACCGCCGGTTGCGGTTTGACCTAACTGGAAAAATTGCTGGCGGCTGTGCTCAACGTACTCAAGCATCTCATAGTAGCGCCGGATGTTGCGCACATAAATGACCGGCTCACCACCACGCGCATAGCCGTGGCGCGTTTGGCTATGCCACTCCTGTTGCTGTAACAGGGGAAGCGCCTCGCGAACATCTTGCCAACGGTTGGGGTCCCCACCGAGCTCTTCGGTAATTTTACGTGCATCGTAAAGGTGACCAAGGCCAACATTGTAGGCCGCCATGGCCATATAAAGACGATCATCTCCGGTAATGCTTTCAGGCAGGCGGTCTTTTAGGCTGCGCAGGTAGCGGGCGCCACCATCAATGCTTTGCGCCGCGTCTCGGCGGTTATCCACACCCATTTCGCTGGCGGTAGGGTGGGTGAGCATCATAACGCCTCGCACGCCGGTGGGTGACACCGCTTCCGCGTCCCAGTGGGATTCCTGATAACCCACTGCCGCCAGCAGTTTCCAGTCAAAACCTGTGTCACGTGCCGCCTGTTTAAACAGGTCGGCAAACTGGGGTAAACGTGCATCCAGGTGCGTTAAAAAGGTGCGTGTACCCACGTACTCTAAATAATCGTCATGGCCAAAGTAGCGGTTAACCAGGTGGTCGAGCGTGCCATTTTCCTGAAGGGTTTGTAGGAAGTCATTGGCGGCTTCTAGTAGTCCTAAACCGCGGCCGCGAGGAAGCGCCCATACCATGGAAAGCGGGTCGCCCATTAAAAAGCCGCGCTCTACATTGGGGAAAAAGAGTCGGTTAAGCCGGAACTGATGATCAAAAATAACCGCTGCGTCCAGCACGCCGCTCTCGACCTGGACAAGCAGTTCATCGACATCCAGCTCGTGAGACTCTTTCCAGCTTAAGTCAGCGTAGTCGCGCTGCAACTCACGCAGCGCTTCGCTGGTACCTGCCTGGCTTAGCGTGCCAATCTCAAGGCCTACCAGGTCGCTGGGTGCCTTTATGCCGTGTAAACCGCGCCGGTACACCAGCAGTGGTTGCATTTGAATGATGGGGCGGGTGTAGTGCACATCGGATGCGTCAGGGAGTAGAGGCAGGGCGGCAGCGCCAAAATCGCCCTGTTCACGCACGGCCGACAATACGCTTTCAGGGTGATGTTTGGCGTTGAGGTTGAGGCTTACCCCCAAATACTCGGCAAACTGATGCATCAGCTCATACTCAAACCCAGTGGGTCCCTGGCGGCCTTCGTAGTAGGTCGTGGGCGTGTTGCGCGTTTGAGCCGTGATAAAATCTTTTGCCTGGATATGCGTTAAATGCTCACCATGTGGCACCTTGGGAAGCGTGGGCGCAAGTATCAATAAGGTGATGATAAATAAGGTTAAGTAAAGGCGAATGTGCGCTAAAAAATGGGCATAAATCAATGTCGGCATAAGGTCTTGTCGGCATGAAACAAGCAGCCACAATACCCAGCCATCGCCATGCTGTCACCTTGTTGATTTCGTGTGGCCGCCGCTTTCCAGTATCATAGGGCTCAATGAGTGTCATTTAAGGGGTCGCCTAGCGGCCTGCTATTTCCCTGCACGAATTCTCCCTGCTCTAGAGGCTTCAGGATATGCTCGAATTGCGAGGCGCGCCCGCCCTTTCTACCTTCCGTCATACACGGTTGCTAACGGTGCTGCGTGAACGTGTTCCCGAGGTGGAGGCGCTGTCTGCCCACTATGTTCATTTGATTGACCACCGTGAAGAACTCAGTGATGCCTCTCACGAGCGTTTGGCGCAACTGTTGGATTACGGCACCCCTACCCATGCCGAGATACCTGCCGACGCTAAACGTTTTCTGGTCGTACCGCGGTTAGGTACCCAGTCGCCCTGGTCATCAAAAGCGACGGATATTGCGCATAACTGTGGGCTGTCGGGCATTCGCCGCATAGAGCGTGGCGTTGATTATCGGGTAGGGTTTAGCCGTGCGCCCAGCGAAGAGAGCCTGACTGCGCTGATGGCGCTGCTGCACGACCGAATGACCGAAACCGTGCTTAATGACGCGGCTGAAGCGGCGGCGCTATTTGCTCACCACGACCCGGCACCGCTGGGTAGCGTGGATATTGTAAACAGCGGACGCGATGCGCTGGTAACCGCTAACCGTGAGCTGGGTTTGGCGCTTGCCGATGACGAAGTCGACTACCTGGTCGATGCCTTTAACGAGCTTCAGCGCAACCCCACCGACATTGAACTGATGATGTTCGCCCAGGCGAACTCTGAGCACTGCCGACATAAAATCTTCAATGCGGACTGGATCATTGACGGCGAGCCGCAAACCCATTCGCTGTTCAAGATGATCAAGAACACCTTTGCAACCTCTCCTGAAAACGTCTTGTCAGCCTATAGCGATAACGCCGCCGTTATCAAAGGCAGCCAGGCGGGTCGTTTTTATCCCACGCCGCTGACCGGTGCTGAGGGAGAGCGTGCGCTGTACGGGACGCATCAGGAGCCGATTCACATTCTGATGAAGGTGGAAACCCATAACCATCCCACCGCGATAGCACCGTTCCCCGGTGCGGCGACAGGCTCGGGTGGTGAGATTCGTGATGAAGGCGCCACCGGTATCGGCGGTAAGCCGAAAGCGGGCCTTTCCGGTTTTACCGTTTCCAACCTGCGTATCCCCGAGTTTGTACAGCCTTGGGAAGCGTTTGATTATGGCAAGCCCGAGCGCATGCAGTCCGCCCTTGCCATCATGCTGGAAGGCCCGATTGGCGGCGCGGCGTTTAATAACGAGTTTGGCCGCCCAAACCTTACCGGTTACTTCCGTACCTATGAGCAGGACACTCTCAACGAGGGCGGTATTGAGCGTCGAGGTTTCCACAAGCCGATCATGCTGGCGGGTGGTTATGGCAATATTCGCGCCCAGCACGTTCAAAAGGGCGATATTCCTGTCGGCGGTAAGCTGATTGTGATGGGTGGCCCAGCGATGTTGATTGGCCTGGGCGGCGGCGCGGCCTCCAGCATGTCTTCTGGCACCTCAAGTGCCGACCTGGACTTTGCTTCGGTACAGCGTGAAAACCCGGAAATCGAGCGACGCGCTCAGGAAGTGATTGACCGCTGCTGGGCGATGGGGGACAAAAACCCGATCTGCTTTATCCACGATGTGGGGGCGGGGGGGCTTTCCAACGCGCTGCCGGAGCTTGTTAAAGACGGCAATCGGGGTGGGCTGTTCGATTTACGTGCGGTGCCTAATGCTGAGCCGGGTATGAGCCCGCTTGAAATCTGGTGTAACGAAGCGCAGGAGCGCTACGTGCTGGCCGTTGCGGCTGAGGACCTGGCAACGTTTGATGCGCTGTGTAAGCGCGAGCGTTGCCCCTATGCAGTGGTGGGTGAAGCGCAGGCTGACCACCACCTTGAAGTGCGCGATGGCCACTTCAACAGCAAGCCGATTGACCTGCCCATGAGCGTGCTGTTCGGTAAAGCGCCGAAAATGCAGCGCAGCTTTGAGCGCCATGCGCCAGAGCTTTCCGGTGTAATGCTGGATAATCTCGACCTGCGTGAGGCGCTTGATCGCGTCCTACGCCTGCCCGCCGTGGCCTCCAAGAGCTTCTTGATTACCATTGGCGACCGCTCAATTACAGGCCAGGTGGCGCGTGACCAAATGGTCGGCCCTTGGCAAGTGCCGGTTGCGGATGTAGCGGTCACAACGGCCAGTTATGACACCCATGCCGGTGAAGCGATGGCGATGGGGGAGCGTCCGCCGGTTGCCTTGATTAACCCCGCCGCCAGCGCACGCCTGGCGGTTGCCGAGGCGATTACGAATCTCGCGGCAGCGCCCATTGCCAAGCTAAGCGATATCAAGCTTTCTGCTAACTGGATGAGCGCCGCTGATCACCCTGGCGAAAACCAGGCGCTTTATGATGCGGTTCACGCGGTGGGGATGGAGCTTTGCCCGGCGTTAGGTATTGCGGTGCCGGTCGGCAAAGACTCCATGTCGATGCGTACGTCCTGGCAGGATGTGAGTGACCAAGGGGATAGCGAAGAGAAAAGCGTTACATCACCGCTGTCAGTGGTGATTACCGGCTTCGCGCCTGTGACTGACGCGATGGCAACCCTGACGCCACAGATCAACCTGGATCAAGATGAGTCGGATCTTATTCTGATCGACCTAGGGAACGGTCAAAACCGCTTGGGCGGCTCTGCGCTGGCGCAGGTATATGGTCAGGTAGGCGATACCTGCCCGGATGTCGACGACCCAGAAGATATCAAAGCCTTCTTTGAGGTGATTCAGGGGCTTAATCGTGACGGTAAGCTGCTGGCGTACCATGACCGTAGCGATGGCGGCTTGTTGGTCACGCTGTTGGAAATGGCCTTTGCGGCGCACGCCGGCCTTGAGATCAAGCTTGACTGGATGATCGACGAGCCCGTTGAGGCGCTTAATGCGCTGTTCTCGGAAGAGTTGGGTGCGGTGATTCAGGTCAACCGCGAACACACCGAAGAGGTGTTAGCGCAATTTGCAGTAGCGGGTATTGAAACCTGTGGCGTTATCGCCCGGCCGCGTTACGACGACCAGGTGCGAGTAACTCTGTTTGAAGAGCCGCTGCTGGAAACCACGCGCCAACTGACACAGCGTACCTGGTCTGAAACCAGCTATCGCCTGCAGGCACTGCGTGATAATCCCGAGTGCGCTAAAAACGAGTTCGACAACCTGCTCGATACGCGTGACCCTGGCCTCTCGGCGACGCCCACGTTTGATATTAATGAGGATGTCAGCGCGCCGTTTATCAATATGGCCAAGCCCGCTGTTGCGGTACTGCGTGAGCAGGGCGTTAATGGCCAGGTCGAGATGGGCTGGGCGTTTGATAAAGCCGGCTTTGAAGCCATTGATGTTCACATGAGTGACATTCTGGAAGGCCGTGTTGCTCTTGATGAGTTCAAAGGGCTCGTTGCCTGTGGCGGTTTCTCTTACGGCGATGTGCTAGGTGCGGGTGGTGGTTGGGCGAAATCCGTGCTGTTTAACGAGCGGGCACGCGATCAGTTTGCCGCCTTCTTTACCCGCGAAGACAGCTTCTCGCTGGGCGTGTGTAACGGATGCCAGATGCTTTCGCAGTTGAAGTCATTGATTCCAGGTGCTGAAAACTGGCCAGGCTTTGTGCGTAACGAGTCCGAGCAGTTTGAGGCGCGGGTAGCCATGCTGCGCGTTGAAAAAACGCCCTCGGTTCTACTGGCCGGCATGGAAGGTTCCCTGCTGCCTATTGCGGTGGCCCATGGGGAAGGGCGTGCTGAGTTCCGCGATACTGCGCACCTGCGTAGCATGCAATCCAGCAATCAGATTGCGCTTCGTTACATTGATAACTATGGGCAGGTGACCACGCGCTATCCGGCTAACCCTAACGGTTCGCCGTCAGGTATCACCGGGTTAACCACCTCCGATGGCCGCGTCACGATCATGATGCCTCATCCGGAGCGCGTTACCCGCGCGGTAACCAACTCCTGGCGTCCGGCAGAGTGGACAGAAGATGGTGCCTGGCTGCGCATGTTCCGCAACGCGCGTGTTTGGGTCGGTTAATATCTCACGCCGTTAAGCCATGCGTAACACATAACGGCGGCCCTTGGGCCGCCGTTATGGCTAACGCTGCTCTTGCCCGCTTGAGCCAGCAAAGTAATTTTCTGGCTGTTGGAGTTGTATGCCACCACCTGCTTTACGCCCTTACCAAACGGACGCGGTGAAACGTGTTGTTACGCATTTCCGTGCGTCCAGCGAACCCGCGGTGGTGGTATTACCTACGGGAAGCGGGAAGTCGTTGGTGATTGCCGAACTGGCCCGCTTGGCGAGAGGTCGCGTACTGGTATTGGCGCATGTACGCGAGCTGGTGGAGCAGAATCACGCCAAGTATCAGGCCTATGGGCTTAAAGCCGATATCTTCAGCGCGGGTTTAAAGCGCAAGGAAGCGTCGCGCCAGGTCGTGTTTGGCTCGGTGCAGTCGGTAGTGCGTAATCTGGAGGCGTTCAATGACGAAGGCTTCACTCTGCTGGTCATTGATGAGTGCCACCGGGTGTCGCTTGATAAAGACGCAAGCTACCGCCAAGTGATTGATCACCTGCGGGCACAGAACACGAAGTTGAAAGTGTTAGGGCTGACCGCGACGCCTTACCGGCTAGGCCAAGGCTTTATCTACCATCGCCATTACCACGGCATGGTGCGTGGCAGCGACGCGAGCTTTTTTCGTGACTGCGTGTTTGAACAGCCGCTGCGCTTGATGGTCAAGCAGGGCTATCTTGCCGAACCTAAACGCCTGGATATGGCGATTGAAGGGTATGATTTTTCCATGCTGGCGCCGGCAGAAAACGGCCATTACCGTGAAGCGGAGCTAAATCGCGTCGTGGCAGGCAATCGCGCCACCCCCATGATTATCAGCCAGATTATTGAGCGCGCCACTGAGCGGCATGGGGTGATGATATTTGCGGCAACCGTCGCCCACTCCGAAGAGATCATGGGGTATTTGCCTGCCGACCAGGCGGCGCTGATTACTGGAGCGACCCCGTCGGTGGAGCGTACTAAGCTGATTGATGCCTTTAAGGCGCGTGAGCTTAAATACCTGGTGAATGTCTCGGTACTGACGACCGGCTTTGATGCGCCGCATGTAGATTTGATAGCGATGCTTCGGCCTACGGAGTCGGTCAGCCTTTATCAGCAGATTGCGGGCCGGGGGCTTCGACTCTCGCCAGGTAAGCAGGATTGCCTTATTTTGGATTACGCGGGCAATCCCTGGGACCTTTACGCACCGGAAGTGGGCGAGCCAAAACCGCCGGGCGACAACGAGCCGGTGCAGGTTGAATGCCCGGCCTGTGGCCACGCTAATCTGTTTTGGGGCAAGCTCGATGGCGAACTGGTCATTGAGCATTTTGGACGCCGCTGCCAAGGGCTGCTTGAAGATGATAAAGGCAAGCGCCACCAGTGTGATTTTCGCTTTCGCTTCAAGGTGTGCGATAGCTGTGGCGCTGAGAATGATATTGCGGCGCGTCGCTGCCACGGCTGCGAACAGCTGTTGGTGGATGCTGATGACAAGCTTAAAGATGCACTCAAATTAAAAGATGCCCGAGTATTGCGGGTAAGTGGCATGCAATTGGACGCAACCCTTAATGGCCGTGGCCTGCCGCGTCTGAAAGTGACCTATTACGATGAGGATGGCACAACACTCTCTGAGTGGTTTGCTTTGGAAACCCCCGCCCAGCGCCGCGCCTTTTATGCCGCCTTTTTACGTCGGCATGTGCGCGCTCCGGGTACGCCCTGGCAACCCCTCAAGCCAGAGGACGTTATTAGCGAGCAGCGCCGCTTGCGCTATCCGGATTTTGTGGTCGGGCGCAAGGTGGGCCGACATTTCCAGATTCGCGACAAGCTCTTCGACTATGAAGGACGCTATCGTAAAGCTGCCGAAGCAGGCTAACGCACCGTGCGCCAGGCGCAACGTCAGGTGCCGACTTTGTTACACTGCCTTCTAATGCCCACTGACCAAGAGATACCGACTGCGTGAGCGACACACAAAACGCCACCGCTGATCCTGAACGCATGGCTATGTTGGCACAAGAGCCAATCGTCGAGGTGCTTGGGCGGCTGTTCGATGAGCCCATTACTCAACTGCCGGAGGATTTGTATATTCCTCCCGAGGCGCTGCGCGTTTTTTTGGAAACCTTTGAAGGACCGCTGGATCTCTTGCTTTACCTTATTCGTCGGCAAAATTTAGACATCTTGACGATCAACGTGGCCGCGATTACCCACCAGTACATTGAGTACGTAGAGCTAATGCAGGCGATGGAGATCGAGCTTGCCGGTGAGTACTTGCTGATGGCCGCGATGTTGGCGGAAATTAAATCGCGCTCGCTACTGCCTCGGCCGCCCAAAGCGGAGGGCGAAGATGAAGAGGACCCCCGGGCAGAGCTGATTCGTCGCCTGCAAGAGTATGAGCGTTTAAAAGCCGCTGCTGAAACGCTGGATACGTTGCCTCGTGTAGGGCGTGATTGGTTTAGCGTGCAGGCGGGTTTACCCCCGCTTGAGTCGCGGGTGATTCACCCGGATGTAGAACTGGACGAACTGCTGAGTGCGCTTTCCGATATCCTTAAACGTGCCGAATTAACCCAGTCCCATCAGATTAGCCGTGAGGTACTGTCTACCCGTGAGCGTATGCTCAAGATCATGGAGCAGCTCAGCGAAGACAGCGCACACCAACGCTACACGCCTTTTGAAGCCTTGTTTACCCTGGAAGAGGGGCGAGCAGGCGTGGTCGTCACCTTTATGGCTATTTTGGAGCTAGCGAAAGAGGCAATGATCGAAATTGTCCAGAACGCACCACTTTCTCCTATCCATGTACGGGCGCGCAGCGGCGCGATAGTGGATGAAGAAGCCGCTTTTGAAACGCTTGCTGTTGAGGAAGCAGACGGCGCCTTTGAAGAGCCTGCCTTTGAGCCTGATGAGGAGGCACCATGAAGGACACCACCTTAGACAACATTATAGAAGCCGCGCTGCTCGCCGCAGGCGAACCGTTGGATGTCGAGCGGCTCGAAACACTGTTTATCGACGATGAGTGCCCGCCAAGGCGAGAGTTGCGTGACGCATTAGCGCGCCTTGCTCTGCGCCATAAAGAGGGCGCGTTAGAGTTGGTGGAAACCGCATCAGGGTTTCAACTGCGTATTCAGCCACGCCTTGCGCATTGGGTGTCACGCCTCTGGGACGAACGCCCCCAGCGCTATTCGCGTGCGCTGCTTGAAACGCTGTCGTTGATTGCCTATCGGCAGCCCGTTACCCGTGGTGATATCGAAGAAGTACGCGGGGTCAGCGTGAGCAGTTCGATCATGCGCACCTTAATGGAGCGTGGATGGGTTCGTGTTGTTGGCCACCGCGATGTGCCCGGGCGGCCAGCCGTCTATGCTACTACACGAAGCTTTCTGGACGATTTTGGCCTGAAAACACTGGATGCACTTCCCCCCATGCATGAATTGGTTAATTGGGAGGAGAGAGAAGAGGCTGAGTTACCGGCTTCACAAGAGGCTCTCCTCGAAGAGGGGAGTGAGGAAGCGAAGCCCAAAGAAACACCCAAAGAAACACTGGACGAAGCGCCAGAAAGCGTGCAGGATGCGCCACCCAAGACGGCTGAGAGAGCCGACGACCACGCCGAGACGGCGTTAACCCAGCCGCTAAGTTTTGCTGATTTAGAAGCTCGACTTGCGGCACGTGCGCAGCGCTCACATGATGACAGCGCACGCACGCAGACCAATGATATGAGGTCAGACGATCATGACTCAGAGTAACAACACCCCTCCCGTTAGTGAAAAACTCCAGAAAGTGCTTGCCCGAGCGGGGCTGGGTTCGCGGCGCGAAATGGAAACCGCTATTTCTGATGGCCGAGTAAAGGTCAACAGCCAGGTCGCCAAGTTGGGTGACCGCGTTGAAATTCGCGATAAAGTAAGTTTCGATGACCGCCCCGTTACGCTGCGACCCGAGAATGAAGCGCCGCGTCGCGTCATCATGTACAACAAGCCAGAAGGCGAGCTGTGCACCCGTAAAGACCCGGAAGGCCGTCGTACCGTATTTGAGCGTTTGCCACGGCTAAAAGGCGAGCGCTGGATTGCCATTGGCCGACTGGATATCAATACCAGCGGTCTGCTGCTTTTCACGACCGATGGCGAGCTTGCCAACCGGT
The DNA here is from genome assembly GCF_052375975.1 of Halomonas sp. TP35. NCBI lineage: Bacteria > Pseudomonadati > Pseudomonadota > Gammaproteobacteria > Oceanospirillales > Halomonadaceae > Halomonas > Halomonas sp. TP35. Next base: position 135,658 of record NZ_JBQSUZ010000004.1, read on the forward strand.
TAATGCACCCCTCAACCCAGGTTGAGCGTGAATACGCCGTGCGCGTAATGGGTGAAGTAAAGCGCGAACACATCGTAGCGATGGTGGATGGCGTTATGCTGGAAGATGGCCCTGCTCGCTTTACCGATGTGCAAGAGTTTGGTGGTGAAGGTATCAACACCTGGTTCCACGTCGTCATTCTTGAGGGACGTAACCGCGAGGTGCGCCGCCTGTGGGAGTCTCAAGAGCTAACGGTTAGCCGCCTGAAGCGTGTGCGTTACGGCAACATTTTTATTGATAAGCGTGCTAAAGCGGGAGAGTGGGTCGAGCTTTCGCAAGACGAAGTCGATGATCTCGCCACGATCGCTAACCTTGAAGCACGTAAGGTGCCTGAGCTGACGCCTGACGAGAAGAACCGTTGGAGCCGCGACAAAAATAAGCGTCGTCCGGTACAGACAATGCGCAAGCCTAAACGCCGCTAATTTTATAACTACCCAAACCAGGGGTGGAAAATTGGTTCGCACTGGCCAGCCATCAATCGCTTGATGGCTGGCTTTTAAGTATCTGGGTACCTTAAAACGATCGTTGTTGTACCAGGCATGATCGTGGCGGTAGAGACTCGCATGGGCCATGAAACCCGCTTTAATTACACTGCGGGATCAAAGGCTAATCCTGTGGGTGCAGTGCGGGAAAAAGTTAAAAACTTCTTGCCATGGCTGATCATGGTCTGTACTATATGCATCCGTTCGAAGGGGTCGTTAGCTCAGTTGGTAGAGCAGTTGACTTTTAATCAATTGGTCGTAGGTTCGAATCCTACACGACCCACCATCGAACAGCGTAATTAGACATACCGCTATGTCAGTACGGTAAGCAAAAATTTGGGTCGTTAGCTCAGTTGGTAGAGCAGTTGACTTTTAATCAATTGGTCGTAGGTTCGAATCCTACACGACCCACCAAATTCAACGCCCTTGGTAGCTTGCTGCCAGGGGCGTTTTGCTGTGTGCCTGATGTGCACAGCCGCGCAATATACCACTTGCAGAAGACAACAATTTGCCACCACAATGGCTGCATGCAATGTGATTAAGAAAAGTTCATTAGAGAAAGCTGTTAAGAGAAAACAGTTTAGAGAAATAGTTAGTAGCGCAGTAGGTCACCGCGAGAGACGCAGCGGCCTGTTGCAATCGCGAGCGGCATGTGTGGATGACACAGGTCGCGACTAGTGTTTAACAGGGGGATTCCCTGTTCGTCACAGTGGTAGACACGATGACTATTATGACTTCTCAAGCTGAGCTTGATGCTCCGCTCCCTAGCCCGTATTGCCCTACTCGTATTCCCGCAGAAGACCAAGCGCGTGTCGAAGAGATAAAGCAACTGCTGCACACGCACAATGCCGTCTTGGTCGCGCACTACTACACCGATGACGCTATCCAACAGTTAGCGGAAGAAACCGGTGGCTGCGTGGCAGACTCCCTTGAAATGGCGCGCTTTGGTGCCCAGCATGATGCTACTACGTTGATTGTGGCAGGTGTGCGTTTTATGGGAGAAACAGCCAAAATCCTTTCGCCTGAAAAACGCGTATTGATGCCCACGCTGGAGGCAACCTGTTCGCTGGATATTGGCTGCCCGGTAGATGAGTTCAGCGCCTTTTGCGATGCCAACCCCGACCGAACCGTGGTGGTGTATGCCAATACATCAGCAGCTGTAAAAGCACGTGCTGACTGGGTGGTGACGTCATCCATTGCAGTTGACGTGATTGAGCATCTGCAGGCAAAAGGTGAAAAAATCCTTTGGGCGCCGGATAAGCATCTGGGGGGGTATATTCAGAAAAAAACCGGTGCTGATATGCTGATGTGGGACGGCGCCTGTATTGTGCATGAAGAGTTCAAGGCGAAAGGTATTGAAGACTTAAAACGCCTTTATCCTGATGCGGCGGTGCTGGTGCATCCTGAATCGCCGGACTCGGTGGTCAATATGGCGGATGTGGCGGGGTCGACGTCCCAGTTAATCAAGGCCGCTCAAACCTTGCCCAATAACCAGCTTATTGTGGCAACAGATCGCGGCATTTTCTTTAAGATGCAGCAAGCGGTGCCGGACAAGACATTGTTTGAAGCGCCGACAGCCGGTAATGGCGCGACTTGCCGAAGCTGCGCACATTGCCCGTGGATGGCCATGAATGCATTGGATAATCTGGCGGATGCGCTGCGCTACGGCAGTGGGGAAATTCATGTTGATGAGTCGCTGCGTCAGAAAGCGCTAAAGCCGCTTGAGCGTATGCTGAATTTCAACGTTAAATAGGACAGCTGCACGCTGTGATCAGCCAATCAGGCTCCTGGCCCTTCGCAGGCCAGGAACTTTATACGTGCGTGCTATTAATTTCAAAGCGTTAAGTCGTTAAAAGTCATCCAGCGCTTTACGGTATTCAATAAAGGCTTCTCGGCGCTGTTCAATACGTGCAAGCGCTTGCTGGTCGCCCTCTTGCTCGGCCGCGTTGCGAGCCAGTGAGAGTTGCTGAATGCCTCGGTCGACTCGCCCTGTCAGCTGTAAATGCTCGGCGCGCGCCAAATGCCCCCAGCCGTTGTGCCCGCTTCGCCCTGCGGCCTCTGCCAGCAGGTTAAAGCCTGGAGGGTATTCAGGGTTTTGCGCTGTTATGTTACGCAGGAGCTGATAAGCGGCTTCTGGGTCTCGCTGCAGTTGTGCCTCTGCCAAAATCAGTTGGGCGGGCAGATAAGACGGCATCAGCCTCAAAAGGCGCTGGCTGCGGGTGATGGCTTCATCATAGCGTTGGGCATCCAGTGCGACGCTTGCCGCAGACGCAGGCAGCATGCCGTAATCCGGTAGCTCAGTGGCCAGTTGATCGAGCATTTGTAAGGCTTGATCCGTTTGACCATTACGCGCAGTCATTAACGCATCTAGATAGCGTCGCGCCGGCTCTTTTGCGTCATCCTGGGCAAGGCGGGAAGCGGCTTGTTGCGGGGAGTTTTGGTAAATGCTCAATAGGGCGCGAGCGCGCATCATGTCGTAAAGCGTATTGCTGGTATATGTGTTGGCCACACTGAGCTGCGAAGCACGCCCTTGTGCATCGCTTAAACGGCTATCTGAAACAGGGTGGGTCAATAGAAACTCAGGAGGGTTGCCGCCTTGTAGTCGCGCCAAGCGTTGCATGGCAGAAAACATGCGGACCATGGCATGAGGGTCGTAGCCAGCATCGGCCATCGCCTGTAAGCCGATACGGTCAGCCTCTTGCTCGAAACGTCTTGAGTAACTGAGCTGGTCCTGGATCAGGGCAGCCTGTGAGCCCATGGCGGCGGCAAGACCCGCTTCGCCACCTCCGCTGGCCGCTACCAGCATGCCCGCCAGCATGGCGGCCATGGCAGGAAGCTGCGTCTGTTCTGCTCGCGCGCTGCCTCGGGCGTAGTGGCGCTGTGATAAGTGGCCAAGCTCATGAGCAATCACCGAGACGAAAGCACCTTCATCTTCAGCAAAGGCAAAAAGCCCGGAATTGATCCCTACCACGCCACCGGGAACGGCAAAGGCATTCAGTGATCGGTTATCGACCATCACCATCGTCGTTTGCAGGTCTCCCAATTGGCTGTATGGCACCAGGCGCGCCACAAGGCTTTCCAGGTAATCGCTTACGATAGGGTCTTGCCATTGAGGCGCCTGGGCCCGGAACTGACGTAGCCATGCTCGGCCCAAACGGAACTCTTCACTGCTGGCTGATGACGAGGCACCGCCAAGCGTGGGCAGATGATAGTCATTAAGTGCGTAGCTTGGCGGGCTTGAGACGCTAATGCTGCAAGCAACAATTAGCGCGCAGAGCCCGCGGGGATAAGCAGTCCGTAAGTGCGGCATGGCATCCTCATTGATAAGGGTAAAGCGCAGCGATTACCGCTGTGACATTGATTGATGCTGTGAAGTGCCGTTAAATCAAGTGAACAGTGATCATCGCAACATAAACCGTTTATGCAACAATGGCGAGATCATGCAGGCATTTTTAGGGAGCAGGTATGTCTGAATTATTCGTACGTTTTCATCCAGACGTGGTGCTTGATGCGTGTGGGCTGCCGTGTCCGATGCCGTTACTCAAGACGAAACAGGCGCTAGCCGGTTTGGCGGCTGGGCAGTTGCTTGAAGTGCGTGCCACTGATGCAGGCTCATGGCGCGATATCGCGTCGTTTACTGATCAAGGCAATCATGAGATGGAGGCGCGAGAGCAGCATGAAGGTACGTGCTTTTTTTGGATACGTAAGGCGGGAGACGCACACTAATGACCATGCGTACTATTCTTAAAAGCTGGATTGAACGCTATTTCTCTGATGAAGAAGCGCTCGTCTTATTGCTGGTATTGGTGGCTGGCTTTACGGCCATTATCTGGTTTGGCCACATGCTGGCGCCGTTCTTTACCGCGCTGGTTCTGGCTTTTCTGCTGCAAGGGGTGGTGAGCGCTTTAACGAGAAGAGGGATACCGCATCTTTTAGCCGTTACTCTTATTTTTCTAGCCTTTATCAGTGTCCTGTTAACCCTTGCGTTCATTTTAATGCCGCTGATTTGGAATCAATTGGTAGGGTTTGTACATGAAACGCCGCGAATGTTTGCCAGCGGCCAGGGGTGGTTGGATGAGATGCAGGCGCGCTACCCTAACTTGATTACGCCTGATCAAATGCAAAGCTGGATCGGTGTAGCAAGCCGTGAAATTAGCCAGCTAGGCCAGCGTGCGCTGACGCTCTCATTGGCCTCTTTGGGTAATGTCATGTCGCTGATTATTTACCTCGTCCTTGTGCCCATTCTGGTCTTCTTTATGCTGAAGGACCGCGAGGCACTGGTTGGATTCGCGGTTTCGCTGTTGCCACAAAAGCGTGCGCTGTTAACGCGCATCTGGCAGGAAATGGATCATCAGATTGCGAACTATATTCGAGGCAAGTTCATCGAAATCATCATTGTGGGTACGGTAGCGTTTTGCACCTTTACCTTTTTTGGCTTGCCGTATACAGCGCTGCTGGCCGTTCTGGTGGGCTTTTCGGTGCTGGTGCCTTTTATCGGCGCTGCGGTGGCTACACTGCCGGTCATGGCGGTAGCAGGTTTTCATTTTGGATTAAGCGATCAGTTTATTTACGTGCTGGTTGCCTATGGCGTGATTCAGGCGCTGGATGGAAACGTTCTGTCGCCAGTGCTGTTTTCTGAAACCAATAATATTCACCCAGTTTCCATTATTGTCGCGGTGCTTTTCTTTGGCGGTATTTGGGGCTTCTGGGGCGTGTTTTTCGCCATTCCGTTGGCCACGCTCCTAAAAGCGTTGGTCTACGCTTGGCCGCGGGGTGTTCGTGAGCAGAATGCGGAAGAGGGTATTATCCAGGCGGAGTCATAAGGCCGCATAGCCACTGCCCAAGGGTTAACAATACCCTTGGCTTAACACGCTGAGTCTTTTGAAAAGTTAACGCCCGCTCGGTGACGACACCGGGCGGGCGTTTTTGTTAACGACTCGCGTTTAGTGCTTCAGCGGCAGCAAGCACTTCCTCTACGTGGCCTGGCACTTTAACGCCACGCCATTCGTTGGCAAGGTTGCCTGTTGCATCAATTAAGAAAGTACTGCGCTCAATGCCCAGATGCTCCTTGCCGTACATTTTTTTCAGTTTGATAACATCAAATATCGTACAGACGGTTTCATCCTTGTCGGAAATGAGCGGGAAGTTAAAATCCTGCTTGGCTTTAAAATTTTCCTGGGCACGCAAACCGTCCCGAGACACCCCTAAAATAACCGTATTGGCGTTATCGAACGCTTTTTTATGGTCGCGGAAATCGCCGCCTTCGGTGGTGCAGCCGGGTGTGCTGGCCTTGGGATAAAAATAGATAACGACCTGTTTGCCACGTAGTTCCGACAGCGTAATTGTCGTATCGCCCGTCGCACTTGCAGAAAAATCGGGGACAGGTTGGCCTAATTCGATATGCATGCAGACTCCTAATCGTTGACGACTTATAGGGTGATTACACGCAACCTGAGGCAGCATGTCAAAGGCAGGATAGGTGTGCATCACAAACTCACAGCGGTTTGCGCTGTACAGGCTCGAATCGCCTGAGTACCATTTACCCTCTGTAGGCCCAAACGGGCAGTCGCCATGATGCGTAAAAGAGTGGTTCGGCGCCTTGTCTGGATGTCCATGTTGGGCTTGGTCTCATAATTTTGTAGATGAGGAATAAACGGATGATCACAGGCAGCATCGTCGCCCTGGCGACGCCGATGAAAGTCAATGGCGACATCGACTGGGAGGCGCTTCGTCGTCTGGTGAACTTCCACCTTGATAACGGAACAGACGGCATCGTTGCCGCAGGCACCACTGGCGAGCCCACGACCATGACGTTTGCAGAGCACTTTGACGTGATCCGCAGTGTGGTGGAGGAGGTCAACGGACGCATTCCGGTGATCGCCGGTACGGGTGCTAATGCGACGTCTGAAGCCGTTGAGCTTGCTCGGTACGCCAGTGAAGTAGGGGCTGATTACTGTTTGTCCGTTTGCCCCTATTATAATAAGCCGACTCAGGAAGGCTTGTACCAGCACTTTAAGGCGGTGGCAGAAGGCAGCAAACTACCGGTTATCATGTATAACGTGCCGGGGCGTACCTGCTCTGACCTGTACAATGAAACGGTTGTACGCTTGGCAGGCGTTGATAACATCATCGGTTTGAAAGATGCCACTGGAAACCTTGAGCGCGCAGAAGATCTAATTTCGCGCTTAAAGGGCAGTGACTTTATGCTGTATTCCGGTGATGACGCGACGGCCTGTGAGTTTATGCTGATGGGTGGACATGGTGATATTTCGGTGACAGCGAACGTTGCCCCTAAGGCAATGCATGAGCTATGTGCGGCCGCTGTCGCTGGCGATGCAGATAAAGCGCATCAAATTAATACCCGTTTAATGCCGCTGCATACTAATCTGGGCATCGAGTCCAATCCTATACCGGTAAAATGGGCGCTTAACCGGATGGGGTATATGGATGCAGGTATTCGTTTGCCATTGACATGGTTATCCGAGAAGTACCACGCCACTGTTAGTGAAGCGCTGCAACTGGCGGACGTGATTGAGGAGTAATGCTCTTTCATTACACCCAGCGCGATACCCTTTGTTACCGGGAGCGCAGTGATGTGCTGTCGGTTAACTGATTTGTTGACTGTTAAGGTGGCTTGATGAGCTTTGTGCTTGAAAAACGTGCGCTTAAATGGATACCGCTGGCACTCGTAACGGCTGTCGCTCTGGCAGGTTGCGCGCGCGATGGTTATTACCACGACCGTAACCTGGATTACACGGAAGCCGCTCCGGCGCCCCCTCTGGCGCTGCCAGAGACCCGCAATGCTCAGCGCTATCAGGATGCACTGCCCGTTCCTCAAGCAGCCATGCAGGGTGCCCGCATCGAAGAAGCTGCGGAAATACGCGCTCCTCAGTCGCTGTCGATTGGCAGTGGTCTAGAGCCCGAATACGTGGAACGCCGGGAAGCAGGTAGTCAAAGCTGGCTAGTGGTGGCGGCCGATACGGGCGCCGTCTGGCCGCAGTTGGAATCCTTTGCGCGTAGCCGTCAGCTAGGTGTGGAGCAAAGCGATGCGTCGCAGGGCGTTCTCGTAACGTCGCAGGCCGATTTACGTCTGCAAAGTGCCATGCGTTCTGGCAGCAGTGAAGTGCGCTGTGAACGTGGTGGCCAGACCATGACGAGCTGCCTCGACGCCTTGGAAGAGTTTCTGGGGGCGCGTAGTGCGTCACAGAGCGTGGCGTCCTCCTGGAATGCCCAGCGCTTGAATACCCAGCAAACGCTACAGCTTCGTCAGCAGGGTGATGAGTGGGAAACTATCATTCCCCAGCCGATTGATCGTGTTTGGGCTGAACTCAATCACTATCTCGCGTTGGACTTCACCCTGCAAGGTCAGCGTAATCTGCTCGCTACCAGCCCGGAGCGTCATGAATTTCTGGTGGAATACATGACCGAGACTGAGCGTGGTCGCAACCCGCTGCAAATTGTATTTAGTGCCGATGTGCGCAAGATGCCCCAGGAAATACGTATTGTGCTGCAGCCCGATGGCAATCAGACCATTTTACGCGCGGTGAATGCCAGTGAGCGTGAGTTTAATGCCGATGACCAGCGTGAGCTGTTAGAACGTGTTGCTGGCTATTTACGTTAATCTGTTTATTTGATCCCTTTCGGAGCTGTCATGGAAAAGCGCCAAGAACTTTATGCCGGTAAGGCAAAATCTGTATATCACACCGATGATCCGGATCTGCTGGTGCTGCAGTTTCGTGATGACACCAGCGCTTTTGATGGTAAGAAGAAAGAAGCGCTGGCCCGTAAAGGGATGGTCAATAACGTCTTCAACGCGTTTATTATGGAGCGTTTGCAAGAGGCCGGTATCCCTACGCATTTTGAAAAACAACTCTCTGATACCGAGAGCCTTGTTAAAAAAATGCAGATGATTCCGGTCGAGTGCGTGGTACGCAACATCGCTGCGGGTGGGCTGGTAAAACGCCTGGGCGTTGAAGAAGGTGTTGCACTTACGCCGCCTACCTTTGAGCTGTTCTTGAAGAACGACGAAAAAGGCGACCCGATGATCAACGAGTCGTTGGCAGAAACCTTTGGTTGGGCAACGCCCGAGCAGCTGGGCAAGATGAAAACGCTGACCTTCAAGGTTAACCACGTATTAAAGCAACTGTTTGCCGAAGGCGATATGCTGCTGGTGGACTACAAGCTTGAGTTCGGCGTATTCAAGGGCGAAGTGGTATTGGGCGATGAGTTTTCACCGGATGGCTGTCGTTTGTGGGATGCCAATACCCGAGAGAAGCTGGATAAAGACCGCTTCCGCCAAGGCCTGGGCGGCGTGATCGAAGCCTACGAAGAAGTAGGCCGACGCTTGGGAATCACCTTTCCTGCCTGATCGCCCGCACTAGCCAGTCATGATGTCGATAGCCACCACCTCTAACGTGGTGGCTTCGTCGTTGTGTAGGGCTCGAAACTTCACATCGACATCGCGCAGCCTAACGCCATAGACACGCCCAGACTCCTCGCTTTGCTTGTAAGCGGGGCGTGGGTCTTGTCCAAGCACTTGTTCGATCAATGCATGCAAGCTTGCGCTATCAACGCGGCGTGCCAACGTATCCAGTGCATCGTGGCTGAACGTGACTGGCAGCAACGCGGGGGCTTGCGGCGCAAAACCGGCGACAGCTTCAGGGCGTGCTTCGGCCCAGGGCAGGTAGGGCTTGATATCGACCACCGGGGTGCCGCTCACTAAATCGCAGCCTTCGAGTCTTAAACGAACCCCTTGGTGTGTGTCGATACCGGCAAGCGTTACCAGCGAGAGGCCCAACCGATTAGGTCGATGGGTACTGCGGCTGGCAAATACGCCTACCTTGCGGTTGCCCCCAAGCCGTGGTGGGCGTACTAATGGCGTCCAACGCTCTGGGCTTTGGTGAAAAATAAATGACACCCAAAGATGGCTAAAATCCTCCAACCCACGCACCGTTAATGGGTCGTTATAGGGTGCCGTTAGCACGAGAGAGGCGTTGGCCGCCTGCGCCAGGCCTGGTTGGCGGGGTATGCCAAATTTGTCCGGGTAGTCGCTAACAACGTAACCGATAGGCGTCAGCGTAAAGGACGCATTGTCAGGGGCATTGTGCATGCTACTGCCTTATGCTGAGATAGGCGGCCAAGTATAAGGCAGCCTGACGTTATACGCCGAATGTTTGCTTGATCCCCATTTCGATAACTGCTTAGAGGTGATGCATGCCAACGACCGAGGAGCTTTCTGCGCCAAAAGCCCCGGCGGCCAGGGTGACCTACCGCGCCGCTCTAGCGCGCGACGCCGCCGACCAGGCAGAAGTGTTTTACCATGCGGTCATGCAAGGCGCAGCCAGCCACTATGAGCTGAGCCAGAGGCGCGCCTGGGCCAATGCGCTGCCCCGAGAAGCCAGCGCCTGGGCGGTTCGCCACGCGCTTTACACCACACTGGTGGCGGTGTGCGACGGCCGCTGTGTCGGCTTCCTTGAGCTTGATGTTAAGGAAGGGCGTATCGAAACGCTGTATGTGTGGCCCTCGCTGACCGGGCGTGGTATTGGCACCACACTATTGATTCATGCTGAGCGTATGCTGTTGGAGCAGGGAGTTGATCGCATAGAGATTGAGGCGAGTCTGATGCTTTATGACCGCCTGCTGCGCCGAGGCTGGGAAAACCTGGGCGAGCAGTGGGTTGAACGAAGCGGTGAGTCACTTCAGCGCTATCGGATGGAAAAGCGCTTGAGCGCGATTGAAACCTGAGCCTGAGACTAACTCTGAAGCTGAGCCTGGCTATACGCTATAGCTGCGGGTAATTCGCATGGAAAGATCAATTGATTGGATATCTTTGGTCAGCGCGCCGCTGGAAATACAGTCGATCCCCGTATCGGCAATCGCTTTGAGTGTAGCCGCATCGACATTGCCTGAGGCCTCAAGCGTGGCGCGCCCGCCGTTCAGTTCGACTGCTACGTACAAATCTTCAAGTGCGAAATTATCCAGCATGATGATGTCAGCCCCGGCCACCAATGCCTGGTCAAGCTCTTCAAAGGTCTCCACTTCCACCTCTACCGGCACATCCTTGGCAAGTGTCCTTGCATGACTCACCGCGGCCTTGATGCCGCCGCATGCCGAAATGTGGTTCTCCTTGATTAAGAATGCATCCCAAAGACCTATTCGATGATTGTGGCCTCCGCCGCACGTAACGGCGTATTTCTGCGCCAAACGCAGGCCGGGAAGCGTTTTGCGGGTATCGAGCAGGCGAACGCCGGTACCCTCAATCAAGTTGACGTAGCGGCGCGTTGTGGTTGCCGTGGCAGACAGCGTTTGTAACATGTTGAGCGCCGCGCGCTCCCCGGTTAACAAACTACGTGCCGGGCCTTCCAGTTCCAAAAAGCCTTGGCCTTCATCCAGCAAGTCGCCGTCAGCGGCTAGCCAGCGAAGCGTGACGCGCTCATCCAACTGCTGAAAAATTTCATCGACCCACGCAGCCCCACACAGCACTGCAGACTCGCGGGTAATCACCGTCGCCGTTGCCCACTGGTCCTCGGGAATTAGCTGGGCGGTAATATCGCCTGAACCTATATCTTCGTTAAGCAGGCGAGTCACGCAGGTGCTGATCTCTTCAGCTAGCGCATTTTGGTTATTCATGGCGGTGAGCTCTCTGGGCATGATCAAATGAGACCGGCATTATAGTAAAAGAGAGCCGCTAATGAGAGCAGTGAAAAGAGCGCGACGTAAAGGAGACTTTGTGGGTGATTAATGACCAGACACACGACGGCTGGTGGGGCAGGGCGCGCAGGGTTGACTCGCCCAATTGTGATGCGCGACCTATTGATGAAGTATCTTTATTGGTACTGCATGCGATCAGCTTACCTCCTGGGCAATTTAGTGGTGATGCGATAGAGGCGCTGTTCACTAATCAACTGGCAATGGACCAGCACCCCTTTTTTGCCGAGATTGCCCATTTGCGCGTTTCAGCGCATCTGCTTATCCGGCGTGATGGTGAGTGCGTGCAGTTCGTGAATACGGATCAGCGCGCTTGGCACGCTGGGCGTTCATGCTGGTGGGATGGCCGCGCCATGCAGTGGCGGCAGACGTTGAATGACTTTTCACTGGGCATTGAGTTGGAAGGTGATGACATAACGCCCTTTACCAAGGCTCAGTACCACGCGCTGGCAGAAGTCACTCAGTGGTTAATGGTTCGTTACCCAGCGCTTGATGCGTCACGAATTACTGGCCATGCTCATATCGCGCCGCTGCGTAAAACGGACCCGGGCCCCGCCTTTGATTGGGCCTATTTTTACCAGCGTTTGGCGAAAATCCACCTTGATACGCTTTAAAAAGGACGATTAAGTTGTTCAACGACAAGAAAATAAAACGGTAGTTTAGCTACACTGCCTACGCATAAATGGTAATAGGTCGCACTGTCGAAACGTCTATGTTGCAGCGCAATAGTTTGTTTTCGATACGCTTTTCCACTGCTCCGGAATTGGCAGCGTGGCGACTTTGCGGTATCTTCCTATATACAAAAGGCTAACTTTTACGACATTTATGTAGCTTTACTACATTCAGATGTCTGTAGCTCATTGAATATAGAGCTAAAAAAACATTAGCGTTACCGCGCAAATGCTTTTCTGCGGTGGCCATCAATCACCGCAGCTGCCCCAGGCCCGTACGGGTTGGCGGGGCTCATGTCATTTATCGTCATTCGGAGAGACCTCTATGAGTCTGGAGACAAGAGAAGATCTCGATCCGGTCGAAACCACGGAGTGGCTGGAATCCTTGGAATCGGTGCTGGATCGTGAGGGCGAAGATCGCGCCCGTTACCTGATGACCCGCCTGGCGGATCGATTGCGCCGGGACGGGATGAAGGTACCCTTCTCGGTGACAACCCCGCACCGCAACACGATCCCGCTTCATCGTGAAGCGCGGATGCCTGGTGATCTGTTCATGGAGCGTCGCATTCGCTCCTTGATTCGCTACAACGCGATTGCCCAGGTCATTCGTAATAACCGGGCCAACCCCGGGCTTGGCGGCCACATTGCCAGCTTTATGTCATCGGCAACCCTTTATGATGTGGGCTTTAACCACTTCTTCCGTGCGCCTAAAGATGACTTCGCTGGCGACCTGATCTACATCCAGGGTCACGTAGCGCCGGGCATTTACGCACGCTCCTTCCTGGAAGGTCGTCTGTCTGAAGATCAGATGGATAGATTCCGTCAGGAAGTAGATGGCGATGGCTTGTCGTCGTATCCGCACCCTTGGCTGATGCCGGATTACTGGCAGTTCCCGACCGTCTCCATGGGCCTTGGTCCAATCCAGGCGATCTACCAAGCCCACGTGATGAAGTACCTGCATCATCGCGAAATGAAAGACATGTACGATCGCAAGATCTGGTGTTTCATGGGCGATGGCGAGTGTGATGAGCCGGAATCCTTGGGTGCCATCTCACTGGCAGGCCGTGAGAACCTGGATAACCTGATCTTCGTTATCAACTGTAACTTGCAGCGTCTGGACGGCCCTGTACGCGGTAACTCCCGCGTAATGGACGAGTTTGAAGGCGTTTTCCGCGGTGCTGGTTGGAACGTCATCAAGGTGGTTTGGGGTCGCCACTGGGATCCGCTGTTTGAGAAGGATAACAAAGGTATCCTTCAAAAGCGCATGGATGAAGCGGTCGACGGTGAGTACCAGAACTACAAGGCTAACGGCGGCGCTTATACCCGTGAGCACTTCTTTGGTAAGTATCCTGAAACCGAAGAAATGGTTAAAGATCTTTCCGATGATGATATCTGGAAGCTCAACCGCGGTGGCCACGACCCGTTCAAGGTTTACGCGGCCTATCATGAAGCCGTCAATACCTCTAACGGTAAGCCGACGGTTATCCTGGCGCATACGGTAAAAGGTTACGGTATGGGCAGCGGCGATGGCGAAGCAGCCAACGAAGCGCACCAGGTGAAAAGCATGGAGTACGAAGCACTGCGGACCTTCCGCGACCGCTTCGGTATTCCGCTTTCCGATGAGCAGCTCAAGGAAGTGCCGTACTACAAGCCGGAAGATGATTCGCCCGAGCTTAAGTATATGCACCTGCAACGCGAGCGCTTAAACGGCTACCTGCCCAGCCGAAAAAGCGATTTTGAAGCGTTGGAAATCCCCACGCTTGAAGACAAAACCTTTGCCACGCAAATGGCGGGTTCAAAAGGTCGTGAAGTATCGACCACCATGTCCTTTGTGCGCGTGCTCAATGGCTTGGTTAAAGACAAGAAGCTTGGCAAACTGGTCGTTCCGATTATCCCTGATGAAGCGCGTACCTTCGGTATGGAAGGTATGTTCCGTCAGCTCGGCATTTATACCGCCGAAGGCCAGAAGTATGAGCCGATGGATAAAGGCCAAATCATGTACTACCGCGAGGACCAGAAAGGTCAGGTTCTCGAAGAAGGTATTACTGAAGCCGGCGCGATGTCAGCGTGGATGGCTGCTGCCACGTCTTATAGCAATAACCACCTTACGCTGCTGCCGTTCTACATCTACTACTCGATGTTTGGCTTCCAGCGCATTGGCGACTTGGCTTGGGCCGCAGGTGACCTGCAGGCACGTGGCTTTATGGTTGGTGGTACCGCTGGGCGTACGACGCTTAACGGCGAAGGTTTGCAGCACCAGGATGGCCACAGCTTGATCCAGGCGTCGACCATTCCTAACTGCCGTAGCTACGACCCCACGTACGGTCACGAAGTCGCCGTCATCGTTCAGGATGGCTTGAAGCGCATGTTCACTGATAAAGAGAACTGCTTCTACTATCTGACCGTGATGAACGAAAACTATGAGCATCCGGAGCTTGAAAACGTACCGGTCGACGATATCGTCAAAGGCATGTACCTGCTGCGTGAGACGAAGGGCGACAAGGGCCGCGTTCAACTGATGGGGTCTGGCACCATTCTGCGTGAAGTGGAAGCTGCCGCTGAGTTGCTCGAAAAAGACTGGGGTATTGGCGCTGACATCTGGAGCGTGACCAGCTTTAACGAACTGCGTCGTGAAGCGCTGCTGCTTGAGCGTGAATCCTTCCTGAACCCGGACGTTGAGGCCAACAAGCCGCACGTTACGAAATGTCTGGAAGGCCGTGACGGTCCGGTCATTGCTTCGACGGACTACATGAAGCTCTATGCGGATCAGGTCCGTGCATGGGTGCCAGGTGACTATACTGTTCTGGGTACCGATGGCTATGGTCGCTCTGACACGCGTAAGAAGCTGCGTTACTTCTTCGAGGTAGATCGTTACTTCGTTGTTGTAGCGGCCCTGCGTGCACTGGCTGAGCGTGGCGAGATTGAACGTAAGCAGGTTGGCGAAGCCATGCAAAAATATGGCATCGACGCTAACAAGCCGAACCCGCTGACCAGTTAAACCGCTGCCCGGCGGGTTAAGTACCCGCCGGCTCGATCCGATTTGAAAGGAGCGCGACCTTGAGTAGCGAAATCATCAAAGTGCCCGACATCGGCGGTAGCGAAGGTGTCGAAATCATCGAGATCGCGGTGTCGGAAGGCGACGTCATTGCAGCGGAAGACACCCTGATCACGCTGGAATCTGATAAAGCCAGCATGGATATCCCGGCCCCGAAGGGCGGTAAAGTCGTTAAAGTGCTGGTTAAAGAAGGCGATACCGTTTCCGAAGGCGACGATATCGTTGAGCTGGAAGTGGAAGGCAGCGACGACACATCGTCTGAAAGCCAGTCTGATGAGAGCGCCAAAGAAGACAGCTCGAAAGAAGACGCCGCACCGGCAAAAGAGCAGGCTCAGGAAGCTTCCAAGCCTGCGCCTAAAAAAGCCGCGGGCGGTAAGCAAACCGTGGATATCAAAGTCCCCGATCTGGGCGGCTCTGACAACGTTGAGATCATCGAAGTCGCGGTTAGTGAAGGCGATAGTATCGACGCTGAAGATACGCTGATCACCCTGGAGTCTGATAAAGCCTCCATGGACGTGCCGAGCCCGCATACCGGTAAAATTGTCGCGTTTACCGTAAAAGAAGGTGACACGGTTTCTGAAGGCGATGTTATCGGCCAGATGGAAATCGAAGGTGAAGGTGGCGACGAGGCTGACGATGAATCGCCTGCTGAAGAAGAGACGAGCGCATCCGACAGCGAGCCTGAAGATGCCAGCAGCGACGACAGCGACGACAGCGAAGACGACGCGGCCAGCGGCGAGCCAGAGCGCAAGGAGATTCGCGTTCCGGATATTTCCGGCTCTACCGACGTACCGATTATTGAAATCGGTGTGGCAGTAGGCGATGAGATCAGCGAAGAAGATCCGTTGATCACGCTGGAATCTGATAAAGCCTCCATGGACGTTCCCAGCCCCTATAAAGGCAAGCTCCTTGAGCTGACCGTTAAAGAGGGTGATACCGTCTCTGAAGGCGATATCATTGGTTATATGGAAGTAGCGGGCGCGAAGAAAGCCGCTTCCAAGCCAGCGCCGAAGAAGGAGACTGCTCAGAAAACCGCTGAAAAGAGCACTGCCAAGCAGAGTGCATCAGCCGCGGGCGGTACGCCCAGCCCTGAAGCGCAAATGGCCGCGCACAAGCCGCGTGATGGCAAGTTGGTACACGCAGGCCCAGCTGTGCGTATGCTGGCCCGCGAGCTTGGCGTCGACATTGGCCTGGTTAAGCCCAGCGGCCCCAAAGAGCGCGTGCTCAAAGAGGACGTTCAGGCCTATGTGAAGCAGGTCATTGCGAACCAGGGCAAGGCGCAAGCATCGGGCGGAGCAGCTGCCGCCACGGGTGGCGCCGGTATTCCGCCGATTCCGGAAGTCGACTTCAGCCAGTTCGGTGAAGTGGAAGAGAAGCCGATGGGTCGCCTGTTGAAAATGGGCGCGACCAATCTGCATCGTAGCTGGCTCAACGTGCCACACGTGACCCAGTTTGACGAAGCGGATATTACCGAGCTTGAGAACTTCCGTAAGTCGATGAAAGCCGAAGCCGAAGCGCAGGGGGCCAAGTTAACCCTGCTGCCCTTCCTGGTGAAAGCGTGTGCCTTTGCACTGCGTAAATTCCCGCAGTTTAACGTCAGCTTAAAAGGCGATGGCGAAACGCTGGTATGGAAGAACTACGTTCATATCGGTATTGCTGTTGATACCCCTGATGGCTTGATGGTGCCGGTACTACGTGATGCCGATAAGAAGTCCTTGATCGAGATTGCCAAGGACATGGCAGAGCTGGGTAAAAAGGCACAAACCAAGAAGCTCAAGCGGGAAGAGATGACCGGTGGCTGCTTCACTATTTCGAGCCTCGGTTCGATTGGTGGCACAGCGTTTACACCGATCGTGAATGCGCCTGAGGTGGCTATTTTGGGTGTTTCCAAAGCCCAAATGAAGCCGGTTTGGGATGGCAGTGCCTTCCAGCCGCGCTTAATGATGCCGCTGTCGCTTTCCTATGATCACCGAGCAATTAACGGTGCGGATGCTGCGCGTTTCACGGCATTCCTGGCGGATGTGTTGACCGATATTCGCCGCTTGTTGCTGTAATCAGGTTGTCGGCATGATGTGGATTGTCGTGGCGCTGTTTGATGCGGTATCACGGCAATCCACGAAGAAGTATATGAGAAAGTAGCTGCAATAAGGTTTAGTCAACGGCGCCCAGTGATGGGCGCCGTTTGCGTTTAGCACTTCAAACGAGGCAGCTAGTGCGCGAGGCTTGCATCACTTGGCTGTTTTATTTAAAAAAATCTTACAAAAATACCCTTCTCAGGCTTTTGGGGAGTTGTGCCGCATGAGTGGCCCGGTTATTGTCGGTTAATTCATTTTATTGCGTTTTACATTCAAGGAGCAGTGGCCATGCGTTTAATCTTATTGGGTGCCCCCGGCGCGGGGAAAGGGACTCAAGCTCAATATATTTGCGAGCAGTTCAAGATTCCTCAGATTTCCACCGGGGATATGCTACGCGCGGCCATCAAAGACGGCACCGAGCTGGGGCTAAAAGTTAAAGAGATAATGAACAGTGGTGGCCTGGTGTCCGATCAGATCATTATTGACCTGGTGAAAGAACGTATCAGCCAGCCAGACTGCGAGAACGGGTTCCTGTTTGACGGGTTCCCGCGCACCATCCCTCAGGCCGATGCCATGAAAGAGGGTGGCGTGAAGATTGACCACGTGCTTGAAATCGCTGTCCCGGATGAAGAAATTGTCAACCGCCTGGCAGGTCGCCGCGTTCACCCGGCATCCGGGCGTGTTTACCACGTCGATCATAATCCGCCTAAAGAGCCAGGCAAAGACGATGTAACGGGCGAGCAGCTTATTCAGCGTGAAGATGACCAGGAATCAACCGTGCGTAACCGCTTGTCGGTTTATCACGATCAAACGGCACCGCTGGTGGATTACTACCAGCAGTGGGCAGACAAGGACGCTGAAGCAGCGCCCCAGTACCACCGTATTGAAGGCGTAGGCAGCGTTGCCGATATTACGCGCCAGGTAAAAGAAGCCCTTGGCTAATTAAAAGATGCTCGCTAAGCCGATGGCCCGCCAAGCGCGGGCCATCGTCGTATGGGTGCACTAAAGGTATAATGTTCGAATACTTATCACGAGTGCGGAATTGCTATGTCGTTACACCTTCTTGCGCTAGATGCCTCATCCAGCGCCTGCTCGGTAGCACTGCTACGTCAGAACGGCGCTGACCGCGAATGTCTAGCGCGCTACGAGATGACGCCGCGTGCGCATACTCGGCGGTTAATGCCGATGGTGGACGAGCTGTTAGCTGAAGCGCAGATTACACCGGCGACGCTCGACGCCATTGCCTTTGGACAAGGGCCGGGCTCATTTACCGGGCTGAGAATCGCTACCGGAACGGCACAAGGCCTGGCCTTTGGTTTGGACCGCCCATTACTCGGTGTCTCAACGCTCAAGGCGTTGGCTCTCCAGGCCCATCGGCGCTTTCACTTTCGCTATATCGTCACTGCTCTGGATGCGCGTATGGGCGAGATCTACGCGGCCACATGGCACTGTTTGAACGATAGCGTGAGTCTGGAGCAAGCTGAAGCCGTGTTGGCCCCGGAAGCGTTTTCGCTACCTGAAGATGAAACTGACTGGGTCGGCGTAGGCTCAGGTTTTACGCTTTGGGAGCGCTTTGCAGCCACGGTGCAAGTGCGCATGAGCCAGCACCTGGTTGATATGGAACCTCGCGCTGAAGAAATGGCCTGGTTGGGTGCCGATGATTTAGCAGCAGGGTTAGGTCAGCCGGCTCATCTGGCTCAGCCGGTGTATTTGCGCAATAACGTTGCCTGGAAAAAGCCAGCATGAGCCTGCCTGAAAAGGCCGTACTCCCAGAAGGACTGGCGCTTACGTATTGCGAGGGGCGTTTAGTACTGGCAGGGGATGAAAAACGCTATGGTAAACCGCTAAGCGTTGATTTTGTGGCGGGTAAAGCAGCCCATCGGCGTCAGTTTGGCGGTGGGCGAGGCCAACTGGTTGCCAAAGCGTGTGGGCTTGCTAAAGGCGTGACGCCCAGCGTTGTCGATGCGACGGCGGGGCTTGGTCGGGATGCCTTTGTACTGGCCGCACTGGGCGCTCATGTGCTGCTGGTTGAGCGTGTCAGCGCGATTGCCGCGCTGTTGGAAGACGGCCTGCTGAGAGCCGCTAAAGCGCATGATATCGCTGATATCATCGCTCGCATGACCTTGCGTCATGGCGACGCGGCTCAGTCGCTTGAAGCGTTGGTCGCCGATGCCGCGTTTGATCCACAGGTCGTGCACTTGGACCCGATGTTTCCACATCGAGAAAAATCGGCGCTGGTCAAAAAAGAGATGCGCCTGTTTCGCGAGCTGGCGGGCGATGATGATGATGCGCCTCGTTTGTTGGAGGCCGCCCTGGAGGTAGCGACACACCGAGTGGTGGTAAAACGTCCCCGTAAAGCCCCTCCGATTGCAGGCCCCGCGCCTCAGCATGTGCTGGAGGGAAAGACCAGCCGCTATGATCTCTATGTTAAGCAGTCGCTTCATCGTTGAGCCGATGCGCATTACTCATTCACGACGTATTTAATCAGGAGCAGAGCGCTATGAAGTATCAGCCCCTGACATGGCATGCGGGCAATCGGTTTACCCTGCTGCCCGAGGCGTCTCGCTTTCTACCCGCCATGCTTGAAGCCATCAACCACGCCAATCACTATGTCTTGGTTGAGCTTTACTTGATGGAGTCGGGGGCGCTTGCTGACCAGGTGATACAAGCACTTACAACGGCAACCCAGCGGGGTGTAAGGGTGTATCTGCTGTTGGATGGCTTTGGTTCCAAGGGGCTTGCTAGCAGCGACCGCGAGCGACTTCTTGACGCGGGCGTGGCGCTGCGCTTTTTCAATCCGGTGGGGCTACACTCATTGGCCCGGAACCTTAGTCGTGACCACCGCAAAATTATAGTGGTCGATGGGCAAATAGCTTTTACCGGTGGGTTTGGCGCCGTCGATGAATTTTTAGAGGCATGGTACGACATTGCCGTGCGTATTGAAGGTCCGGTCATCGCCGACTGGGAGATGCTTTTTCGCAGCCTTTGGCGCTCGCGTTTAACGCGCTCAGAGGACAAGCGCCCTGCTGAGCCGCTTCCCAAACAGCGCCATGCAGAAGCGTTCGATGGTGGAGCAACTGGCCGCGTTATACAGGGCCGGGGCTACCGGTATCAGGCGATTCGTCACTCGCTTTATCGGCAAGTACACGGCGTTCAGGAGCGCCTTTGGCTCTGTACGCCCTATTTTGTGCCTACGTTTACGCTGCGCCGCCGCTTGGCACGTGCCGCAAAGCGGGGCGTGGACGTACGCCTTTTGCTGCCCGGTGCGAAGCATGACCACCCCAGCGTGCGTTACGCAGGACAACGTTTTTATCAGTCGATGCTTAAAGCGGGCGTACGCATTTACGAATTCCAGCCGACGTTTATTCATGCCAAATTTGTACTCGCGGATGACTGGGTGAGTATTGGCTCGTGTAACTTCGATCACTGGAATCTGCACTGGAACCTGGAGGCCAATCAGGAAGTTATGGACGAGCGGCTTGCTCAGGATGTGTGCGCTATGTTTGAGCGTAATTTTTCGGCCAGCAAGGAAGTGCTGGCCGAGGAGTGGGCCGCGCGCTCCTGGAAGCAGCGCGCCTTTGAATGGATATTTGGTACGCTGGATTCAGTGATTACCCGGCTTAAGTAACGATACTGGGTTGAATTAACACTGACTTAGCGGCGCTTGCGGCTCTTGGCAGGCGTTTTTTTGCGCGGCTTGGGTTTGGGCGTTTCCGGTGGAACGCGGTAATGTAAATACAAATCAAGCACGAGCTCTGGCAATTGCGCTACCAGGGTTTCCTGGTGTGCAGTGTCGCTTGCCATCTCGGCCATGTCGGGCTCATCATCAAATAGCCCGGAAAGCAGCATAAAGGGCAAAAGCAGTGTTGCCGCGGCTTCTTCATCCTCCTGGAACCAGGCGCTTTCATCGCTGAAGACGCCTTCCATAAAGCCCGCACACCAGTCGCCAATCGGTGTTTCTTCCGCAGGCAGCCCATCCAGGGTTAAATCAAAAGGCAGTTCAGGAAGTCCGCCTTGCTCCAGCACGGCCATTGCGTTGTTGCGCAGCAGGGTTAACAGATTAACAATTTCATTGCGCTCGTTATCATCGGCATAGCGCGGTTCGCCTTGAAACAGCTCAACGAGCCACTGTGCCGGTGATACTTCGCTGGGGGCTACCGCGAGTGCCACGAGAAAGCCGTGGGCGGAGATCAAGTCCAGCGCGTCTTCATCGACCTGGTCTGAGTCGAGGAAATCATCCAGCCTGTCGAGCTGCTCATCGGTCAGCAGTGGCTGCGGAGGGACAGTCTCTGGCGCGTTTGCATCGTCGGGGCGCTCTGCCATAGCAAGCCTCATGGGTTGGGTCGTTTAAAAAATGATACTAATGGGTAACCATCATTTAGGCATTCATTAATGACAAGTTTATCACTAATAGGTGCATCGCTAACGGGCACATTGCCGCTGCCGCCCTGGCCGGAAGAGGAATTGGCGGCGCTGTCACCCGAGGCGCTACAAAAAGCGGCATTAAGCCGGGTCGAGCAAGCGTGGCAGCGCTGCCTGGAAGTGTATCCGCAGTTGCCGCGGCCCCGCGTATGGTTTGATTTAAAGGGCGCTTCAGCGGGGCAAGCCCATTTGGGGCGCGGTGGCCTGCGGTTTAATTTTATTTTGCTTGGTGACAATCGTACTGCGTTCTTTAACGATGTGATTCCGCATGAGATGGCGCATTGGCTGGTGTTTCATCTACGTGATGGGCGACGCTTAAAACCGCATGGGCAAGAGTGGAAAACCGTGATGCGGGACTTGTTTGGGCTAGCCCCTCACGTTACCCACCGCTTCGACGTTCATAAGGCTCAGCCCACCCCTTACCGCTATCAGTGCGCCTGCCGTGAACACCCGTTGACGGCCAGGCGTCATGCGCTAGTTAACAAAGGGCGCCGCTATCGCTGTCGTCATTGCCAGGAGACGTTGGTCTATAGCGCTTACGATAATTGTTGAAAGTCATCCAAGTTTCTGTTTTTTAAATAAAAAATGTTAATACCAATGTCTAAGAGGAAGCCGCCTAAGGGAGGTTTATGCTAGGGGAACATTCAGTGGTGTCGGGGCAACAAAGAATAATACCGACTACATTCCTATTGAGAGTGCGTTTCCACGGACATGAGGCAACTATGAGCGAACATCAAAACGTCTATCCGGTGCGCGATGCTATCGCCGCCAACGCCTGGGCCGATAAAGAAAAGTTCACGGCCATGTACCAGCAGTCCAAGGATGACCCCGAAGGTTTCTGGGCAGAGCAGGCCAAGCGTCTTGATTGGATTAAAGTGCCAACCATCATCAAGAACACCTCATTTAAACGGGATAATGTGGATATCCGGTGGTTTGAGGATGGCGTACTCAACGTGAGTGCCAACTGCCTTGACCGGCACCTTGAACAGCGCGGCGATCAAACGGCGATTATCTGGGAAGGCGATAATCCTGATGAATCCAAGCATATTACCTACCGTGAACTGCATGAGCGCACCTGCCAATTGGCCAATGCCCTGAAATCGCTGGGTGTTGAGAAAGGCGATACGGTGACGATGTACATGCCCATGATCCCTGAAGCGGCCATGGCGATGCTTGCCTGCGCGCGGATTGGTGCGGTCCACTCGGTCGTCTTTGGTGGCTTCTCGCCCGATGCGGTAGCCCAGCGGATTATTGGTGCCGATTCCAAACTGATTATTACCGCCGACGAGTCAGTGCGCGGTGGCAAACACGTGCCGCTCAAGGAGAACGTCGATTCAGCACTTACCCGCGAAGGCACCGACGTCTGCAAGAACGTGCTGGTCGTAAAACGTACCGGCGGTGACATCGACTGGAAAGAAGGCCGCGATCTCTGGTTTGATGAATTGGTTGATCGACAGCAAGCCGTGTGCGACGCCGAGCCGATGGGCGCCGAAGATCCGCTGTTTATCCTGTATACGTCTGGCTCAACAGGTGCGCCTAAAGGACTTAAGCACACGACGGGTGGCTACCTTACCTACGCCGCCATGACCCACCAGTATGTGTTTGATTACCAAGAGGGTGAGGTCTATTGGTGCAGCGCTGATGTGGGCTGGGTGACCGGACACAGCTATATCGTCTACGGGCCGCTTGCCAACGGTGCGACCACGTTGATGTTTGAAGGCGTGCCCAGCTATCCGACTCACGGTCGCTTGGGTGAAATTGTTGATAAGCATAAGGTCAACATTCTGTACACCGCGCCCACTGCCGTGCGTGCTCTGATGGCCCACGGTGACAACGTGATGAGCACCAGCTCACGCGATAGTCTGCGCCTGCTGGGTTCGGTAGGTGAGCCGATTAACCCGGAAGCCTGGGAGTGGTTTTATCGGGTGATTGGCAACGAAAATTGCCCCATTGTGGATACCTGGTGGCAAACGGAAACCGGCGGCATCATGATTTCTCCGCTGCCAGGCGCAATGGATCTAAAACCTGGCTCTGCCACGTTGCCCTTCTTTGGCGTACAGCCAGCACTGGTGGATAACGAAGGCCACCAGCTTGAAGGCGTCGCCGAAGGCAATTTGGTGATCCTTGATTCCTGGCCGGGGCAGGCGCGCTCTATCTGGGGCGATCACGAACGCTTTGTGCAGACCTACTTCGCCACCTACGATGGCATGTACTTCACCGGGGACGGCTGCCGTCGTGATGAAGATGGCTATTACTGGATTACCGGACGTGTGGATGACGTGCTTAATGTGTCGGGCCATCGCATGGGCACCGCAGAAATAGAATCCTCGCTGGTTGCGCACTCGGCGGTGGCTGAAGCGGCGGTGGTCGGTTTCCCCCACGATATCAAGGGACAGGGCATCTATATCTATGTAACACTGAACGATAGTATTGAGCCATCTGATGAGCTTAAGAAAGAGCTGACCCAGTGGGTACGTAAAGATATTGGGCCTATTGCCTCCCCTGATGTGATCCAGTGGGCGCCGGGGCTGCCTAAAACGCGCTCGGGCAAGATTATGCGGCGTATCTTGCGCAAGATTGCGGCCAACGAATGTGATGGCCTGGGGGACACAAGCACGCTGGCTGACCCCTCAGTGGTTGACGAATTGATTGAGCATCGAGCCAATCAATAGTAGCTTACTACTCAGTGGCTTAAGCGTGATGAGTGCTACGTAAGTTGATGAGTGTCAGCCAAAAAGAGCGCAAATAGCAGCATGCTGCGCTTATGCGTTGTAGTGCCGACCAGAGGGTCGGCACTGTTGCGTTTAAAAGGGTGACATAATGATGACAAAATATGCAGGTATGCTTGGGCATGAAGAAACCTTGGGGTACCATGCGTTGACCGTTTGAGCCTAGCGTCGTAGCGGCACGTATTTCCGCTGCACGAGGAACCGGAGGAATATCCATGGCAGTAGCCCATAAGTTTATCGTTGCAGACGACCATCCGCTGTTTCGTGCAGCGCTCACTCAGGCCTTGCGCCAATTAGCCCCGCAGGCTGAGATTGTCGAAGCCGACACCATGGAAGCCACAACGGAAGTGGTCAATCGCCATCCTGATGCCGACCTGATATTGCTGGACTTGCACATGCCTGGTGCGCATGGCTTTTCAGGGCTCATTCAGTTGCGCGGCCAAATGCCGGATATTCCGGTGGCTGTGGTATCGGGCAGTGATGAACCTTACGTCGTGCGGCGGGCAATTGACTACGGTGCTTCGGGCTTTATTCCTAAATCATCGTCGTTGCAGCTGATTGCTGAAGCGGTAGGCGAAATTCTTCAGGGTGAAGTCTGGTTGCCTGAAGCGTTGGCTAACGTGTTGGAAGAGACCAGTGAAGAGGAATCGCGCTTTGCCGAAGCGATTGCTTCGTTAACGCCCCAGCAGTTTCGTGTGTTGAATATGCTAACCGAAGGGCTGCTCAATAAGCAGATTGCCTACGAGCTCAACGTTTCTGAAGCAACGATTAAAGCCCATGTGACGGCGATTTTACGCAAGCTGGGCGTTCATTCGCGCACACAAGCGGTCATTGCGGCTCAAAAACTGGAAGTCGAGCCGCCTAAAGTCGAGTCATAAACGCTCTCGTAGCGTGATTAAAAAACCCGCTTACGCGCAACGTAAGCGGGTTTTTTTCTGCGGTACATATAGGCTATGTATTGGCCCGGCTGGCCTGCAACGTGCGGGTCAATAGCGCACGAAGGGCGGCAGGTTTTACCGGTTTCAGCAGCAGTTGATAGCCGTCGCGTTTGACCTTATCCGCAACGGCTTCGGTACGGTCAGCGGTAATCACAATGCCGGGCACCGCGCCCGATAAACGCTCGCTCAGTGCGTCCAGAGCCATCAAACCTGTCACTTCATTATCCAGGTGATAGTCAGCGAGGATTGCATCCGGGTCGCCATCCATGTTGCGCAGGATGGATTTAGCGCCCCCAATGCTGGTGGCGGTAAAGACTTCACACCCCCAGCCGCTGAGCATGGCGGTCATGCCTTCCAAAATCAGGGTTTCATTGTCGATACACACAATGCGTGCACCGGCTAGCTTATTGCCGCTGCGCCGATTGGTAGGCTCTTGCTCGGCAGCGGTGATTTCCCTGGCCGCTACGATGGGCACGCTGACTGAGAACACCGTGCCCGTCCCTTCCCAGGAGCGAACCTTAATCGGATGGTCAAGCACTCGGCTCATGCGGTCGGCAATTGAGAGCCCAAGCCCCAGGCCTTTTTCACTCTCCTTGTGGCGCGATACCTGATCCAGACGGCGGAACTCCTGGAAGATTTCCGTGAGCTTGGACTCGGGGATGCCGGGGCCGCTGTCCCAGACTTCTATTAAAAGCCGTTGCCCTTGGCGACGACAGCCCAGTAGCACATGCCCATCCTGCGTATAACGCACCGCGTTGGAGAGGAAGTTTTGCACGATTCGACGCAGCATCTGCGGGTCCGAATCAACCCATAGCTGGGTTGGCACAACGTTGAGATCCAGGCCGCGGTTATCGGCCATGACTTCAAATTCAGCGCGCAGCGGGCGGAATATATCGGCGAGTGCAAAGTGGCTGCGGCGCGGTGTCAGCGCGCCGGCGTCCAGTTTGGAGATATCCAGCAACGTGCTCAACAGCTCTTCAGCGGCCTGTAGCGAGTTATCAATATGTCCGATGGTACGCTGCGTATCTGGAGTGGTTACGTTTTGCATAAGCGCTGACGTAAACAGTCGAGCAGCATTCAGCGGCTGCAATAAATCGTGGCTTGCTGCCGCCAAAAAGCGTGTCTTGGAGGCATTGGCATCTTCCGCCAGTTGCTTGGCTTGACGCAGGGCCTGCTCGGCCTCGGCGCGAACACGGTTCTCCTGACGCAGGGCGGCGTTGGCTTCAGAAAGCGCTTGGGTGCGCTCGCGAACGCGCTCTTCTAGTGTTTCATTGGTCTCTTCAAGCGCTATTTCAGCTTGACGGCGCTCGGTAATATCTTGATAAAGCGAGAAAAAGCCAAGAATCGACTGGCTGTCGCCAAAGTGAGGGGTATAGGTCACCAGCATATGGCGCATGACATCGTTGACGTGCATGGAGACTTCAAAACTTACCCGCTCTCCGTTCAGTGCTCGGGCGACCCAAGGGCCACGCTCTTCTGACTGCTTAAGTGACAACACATCCTCAAAGCGCCGGCCAATCACCGCATTTCGATCAATACTAAACGCTTGCTCATAGGCGCGGTTGGTAAACAGGTAGCGGCACTCTTTATCAAAGTAGGCAATGAGCGCAGGGACATTATCGGTGTAAATACGGATATTGTTTTCGGAGCGAATCAGTGCCTCTTCAATCCGCTTTTGCTGGGTAATATCCTGGTACGTGTAAACAAATCCACCGCCGGGCATCGGATTACCCTGAACTTCCAGCACGCTGCCATCCTGACGATAGCGCACGTAGCGATGAGGATGACCGTCGCGAATATTATCCAGCAGTAGCTGGACATGCTCTTCGGGGTCGCCCGGGCCATATTCGCTGTTATGAGCGTTATAGCGGAAGATGCGATCAATCGGTGCGCCGACGCGAATTAAATGGTCGGGAAAGCGGAACAGCTCAAGATAGCGTTGGTTCCAGACGACCAGGCACAGATTTTGGTCAACAACGCTAATCCCCTGGTTAATGTTTTCGATAGTGGCCTGTAGCAGCGCCCGGTTGAACTCCAGCACCTGTGACGCTTCATCAACAATAGAGATAACATCGGAAATGCCGATTCCGCGTCCTTGCAGCGCTGAGTTAACGACAATGCGTGCCGATGATGCGCCGAGTACCGAGGCAAGAAATCGCTCGGTAAATTGAATAACATCAATGGATGCACGTGTGCTGTAGTCCAGTGGCTTGCCCAGGCGGCGCGCATAATCCTCAAATGCCCGTTCCACCTGGCTTGCGCCCAAAAAGCGCTCACATAATACCTTTAGGTCACCCACCGTAGTGGCACCTGTCCACGGGCGGTTCACCGAGGTCTGGCGAGTTTCAACACTATCGACAAATAGCGAGGCCTGGATACGCTCAACCACTCGCTGCGAGGTCACCTGAGAGATGAAGATATAGCAAAACAGGTTAATGCCCAGCGATAGCATGACACCATGGGTAAAGCTATCGCCCAGATTCAGGCCAAAAAGGCCGGTGGGAGAGAGCCAGGCAATTCCCATAGGGCCGTCAGAGAGCCATGCCAAGGGCAGCACGCCGGCATTCGTCATGGCGGGCATCAAGAGACTGTAAACCCAGATGGCAAAGCCTGCGTTCATCCCCACGATAACGCCCAGCCGGTTACCGCGTTTCCAGTAAAGCCCGCCAATGACGGCAGGGGCAAACTGCGCGGCGGCCGCAAAGGAGAGCATGCCGATAGACGCAAGCGAAGTGAGCTCGGCGATTAGTCGGTAAAAGCCGTAGGACATCGCCAACACGACAGCAATGGTGATGCGACGGGCTCGCAGGACCAAGCGTCCGTAGTCGCGGGCTTTGGTATCAAACCAGCGCAACCGAAACAGGGCCGGGATAACAATTTCATTGGAAATCATGATGGAAACGGCGACCGCTGCAACAATTACCATGCCGGTGGCGGCTGAGAACCCGCCAATGAAGGTCAGCAGCGTTAGCCACTCATGGCCCGAGGCCATGGAAAGTGCCAACACATAGGTATCAGGCTCTACGCCGCTCTCTGAAAAGAGCAGTAATCCGGCTGCTGCCAAGGGCACAACGAAAAAAGCGATAGCCAACAGATAAAGCGGAAACAGCCAACGGGCTTTTGTGGCGTCATCTGGGTGAATATTTTCAACCACGGCCACATGAAATTGACGTGGCAGGCAGAGGATCGCCAGCATCGCGAGCAGCGTTTGTGCCCAAAAGCTTTGGCCGAAGTCCTGGTTGGCGAGCTGACGTTGAAGGCCAAGCTGGCTCTCTGCGTGCCCCATTAGCTCGCCCAAGCCACCGAACATACCCCAGGTAACAAACGCGCCTAGCACAATAAATGCGACAAGTTTGACGATGGATTCAAACGCGACGGCATGAATCAAGCCTTCATGGTGCTCGGTCGCATCGGTATGACGGGTACCAAACAAAATGGCAAAGACTGCCATAATAACGGCTACATAAAAGGCGGTGTCGCCAAAGAGCGGGCTTCCCACGCTATCGCTGGCATCGGTTAGTACGCTAAACGTGGTCGAGACGGCCTTTAGCTGTAGCGCGATATAGGGAAGCGTTCCGATCAGCGCGACCAGGCTTGCAAACGCGGCAAGCGACTGAGTCTTTCCGTAGCGCGAGGCGATAAAGTCCGCGATAGAGGTGACGTTTTGATGCTTGGCAACGCGAATCATTTTGGCCAGAACCGGCCAAAACAGTAAAAATGTCAGGATTGGACCAACAAAAATACTCGCAAAGGACCAGCCTGCCGTGGCTGCCTGGCCTACTGCGCCGTAAAATGTCCAGGAGGTGCAGTAAATGGCCAGCGCCAGGCTATACATGAGGGGGCGTCGGCGGCTGGCGCCGTGGGTACGGGCACGGCGGTCGCCGTGCCAGGCAATACCGAAGAGAATCGCGATATAAAGAAAGGATACCGCGACCAGCAGCCCACCGTGAAACATGCCTATTTCCCCCACCAACGTTTATCTCGCCCAGCGAGCGGCGCGTGTAAAGAGGCCCATTCTAGGCGAAGAGCAACGCTTGCGTCTCTCCTATGTGTCGGCATTCCCGCACACGGTGGCTAACAGCGTGGATGTTTCGCGCAAGTGACGAAGTTCGCTCAACTGCGCTTCGCCAGCCTCGTTGCTTAGCGGCACCAGTTCACGGCTTTCGCAGTTCAGCAAGTAGGGTTGAGTAGACACAAAATCGGTATGACGGCGAATGAACTGGTAAAGAATAAACTCCACCACCTGATCGCCTTCAATATCGCGGGTAATAATGTTGTCGCTATCCACCACGCTAAACTGGGTCGTGATGGGGAAAACAAACGTCCATGGGCGCCATACTTCTGTTCCGGTGGCACTACTGACAACGACGGATGATTCAGGTAACTGCTGTTGTTTGTGCTCAAACCACGAGTACTCCACGTGAATCTGATAACCGAGCATACCCAGCCCCGCAAACACCGGCACTATCCATTTAGGAAGCCGATTGCGAGATAGATTGCGCAGAATCAAACCAATGCCCGCAGCGGCCAGTGCAGCAAAAATAGCGGCAATCAAGTGCCATATCATAAAGCGATTTCCTGAAAGAGAACGGGCTTCCCAAAGGAAGCCCGGTTCGACATGGATTCCGTGAAATGCGCTCTGGCGAGCGCATTCAGGAACGATTATGGCTTAGTGATCAACTGCGGCACCAGCACCTTTTGGATAGCGTACGCTTTGCACTAGCTCCTGGATCTCTTTAGGCGGCGGCGCCGTCATGCTAGAGACAAGGAAGGCAACGGCAAAGTTGATCATGGCACCCACCGCACCGAAGGAGAGCGGGGAGATACCGAACAGCCAGTTATCCGGCGTATTGGGCAGCATGTTGGTGCCCGGGATAAAGAACCAGCCGAGGTAGGTAAAGATATACAGCAGGGTACACGCCAAGCCTGACAGCATACCGGCCACGGCGCCGGTGCTGTTCATGCGAGTTGAGAAAATACCCATCATCAGTACCGGGAACAGCGAGGCGCCGGCAATACCGAAGGCCAGGGCGACGGTCTGTGCCGCAAACCCTGGCGGGTTCAAGCCAAGATAGGTGGCCAGCAAGATAGCCCCGCCCATTGAGATGCGTGCTGCTAACATCTCCTTCTTCTCGCTGATATTCGGATTGATCGTGTTCTTGATTAAGTCATGACTGATCGCCGACGAGATAGCGAGAAGCAGACCCGCCGCTGTCGAGAGGGCGGCCGCAATACCGCCCGCCGCGATCAAGCCAATTACCCAGCCGGGTAGGTTGGCGATTTCTGGGTTAGCCAGAACCAGAATGTCATTGTTGACCGTCAGCTCATTGCCTTCCCAGCCGCGACTATCAGCGATAACGTCAAACTCAGCGTTGGCATCGTTATAGAACTGGATGCGGCCGTCATCGTTAAAGTCAAAGAACGTGATCAGGCCAGTCTCTTCCCAGGTGCGGAACCACTCAGGACGATCTTCGTAGAGGATTGGCTCGGCACCGGCCTCCTCATAATTCTCAACCTGGCCGGTTAGCTCCGGATAAATGGTGGTCATCAGGTTCAGACGTGCCATGGAGGCTACGGCTGGCGCTGTTAGGTACAACAGCGCGATGAAGACCAGCGCCCAGCCCGCAGACCAGCGTGCGTCAGCCACCTTGGGAACCGTGAAGAAGCGAATGATAACGTGGGGAAGACCAGCGGTACCGATCATTAGTGAGAGTGTGAACAGCACCATATTCAGCTTGTTGTCGACGTCGGCGGTGTAATCCTGAAACCCAAGTGCCATGACGACATCATCAAGCTTTTGCAGCAATGGCAGGCCAGATTCCGTGTGGGAGCTGAACATACCGAACATGGGGATGGGGTTGCCCGTCAACTGCATGGAAATGAACACAGCCGGGATGGTGTAGGCCACAATCAGTACGATGTACTGGGCGACCTGAGTATAAGTGATGCCTTTCATACCGCCGAAGACGGCGTACAGGAAAACAATCCCCGCAGCGATCCAGATGCCCCAAGTGCTGGGTACTTCCAGAAAGCGTGAGAAGGCAACGCCAGCCCCGGTCATTTGCCCAATAACATAAGTAACCGATGCGATAATCAGGCAGATAACCGCGACTACCCGAGCGGTACGGCTATAGAAGCGCTCACCGATAAAGTCTGGAACGGTAAACTTGCCGAATTTACGCAGGTAGGGAGCGAGCAGCATAGCCAGAATAACGAAGCCGCCGGTCCAGCCCATCAGATAGGTTGAGTTGGCGTAACCGCCAGAGGCGATCAGGCCCGCCATGGAAATAAACGAGGCCGCTGACATCCAGTCGGCCGCTGTGGCCATACCGTTAGTGATCGGGTGAACACCACCGCCAGCCACATAGAACTCTTTTGTGGAGCCCGCACGCGCCCATATCGCGATACCGATATAGAGCGCAAAGGAAGCGCCTACAAAAAGCAGGTTAATTGCAAATTGGCTCATTCTGACTTACTCCTCAAGGCCAAATTTCTTATCGAGCTGATTCATTCTCCAGGCGTAGAAGAAGATCAGAGCAATAAAGGTAAGGATCGAGCCCTGCTGAGCAAACCAGAAGCCCAGGTCTGTTCCCCCTATTTGAATGCTTGCTAGAAGCGGTCTAAACAAAATCGCGCATCCGTAAGACACGAAGGCCCACACAATAAGGCATCCGGTAATTAAACGAACGTTGGCTTTCCAGTATTCCGCAGCATTGGATTTGTCATCTGCCATTGTGTTGCTCTCCACTTGTGTTTTTAGGTTTGGAAAGTTCACCAGGAATAGCGTTTAGCATGTCAGGGTAATTGCACGCTAAAACTACCTACCGCTTGGTTTTGTCTCTTGGTTGGTTATTGATTATTGCCGTTGATACAAGCGTTCTATGAGATTTTGGTAAGTTTTGGTTAGCACTGTGCAATTACCCTGAATGATGCATTGTCAATACTGGACAATAATCACTAAAAAATAATCCCAGACTTTGGTATCACTATCTATTATAGACTAAATAAAGAGTTTCAAATGGCTGAATATTAGCGTTTTTACGTACATTTTTTCAGCAGACTACTCGTTAGTTGAACGATGGTCTAGGGTTTGGTTAAAAGATAATATTTGCTACTTTAAAATAGCGTTCAATGCTAACGGTTAGTTGCTGGGGAGGTGCTACTTTAGTCGTTTAAACCAACGTCGGGGCGACGTTGGAATAATAGATAAAGGTATATAGCGTAGTATGTGTTTCTTAGTGGCAGGTTTTGTACAGGCTTATTTGGGTTAATTGGTTTACTTTATTAAGAAGGGCTTATGCTAGGCAGTCGTCTGACTCTACCGTTACTAATAAAAAGTAGTAGGCTGGCTCTTAAACACCGTAAACCAGAAAGAAGTACCTCACCCGTTGATTGACGTACTTCCAATTTTACGGACGTCGCTTTTTTCTTTTGTCGTGTAAGGACATGCCCCATGGTTGATGTTGATCTGTCCCAACTGCCATTTACGTTGCTTGATGACACGGGGCGCGAGCATGTTCGTCGAGGCATGGACCTTGCCTATTTTGACCGCGATGACATTATCCTGGAAATGGGCGAGCAGGGTGCTTACGTTTTTCTTATTCATAAGGGGGACGTCGCTGAGATAGACCCCTCCTTGCCTGCGGCAAGTGCTCACATTGGGCACTACACGGCAGGGGACTTGTTTGGCGCCATTAGCATCTTGAACGGAAAAAGCCGCTACCGTTTTCAGGCTGAGCAGGAGTGCCTTTGCTACATCATGCCCAGCCTTCTGTTTAGCCAGCTTTGTCGCCAGTACCCTCCTTTTGAGCAGTTCTTTAGGCAGTCACTTGCTCACAAGGCGCGCTGGTTGACAGAAAAACGCGCCGACGGTGGTGTCACCATGGCAGGCTTTATGTTGGCCCGCATCAGTGAATGTATGCGAGCGCCCCTGCTGATGGATGCTTCTACCACTATTGCCGGGGCGGTTGAAAAGCTTAACGAAAGCCATGCCGACAGTCTGCTGGTGGAAACCCAGGGCAAGCTTGGAATGGTGACGAAAACCGATTTGCTCAATGGCTTGGTTGTGAGCGGCTTCACGCCAGCCACTCTGGTGGATCAGGTAGCGCACTTCTCCCTTGTCACGGTAACGCCTGAGCAGTACCTGTTTGAAGCCCTGGTATTAATGACCCAGCACAAGGTTACCCGCGTTGTGGTGATGGAGCAGGCTGCGCTAAAAGGCGTGGTCGAGCTGACGGATGTGCTGAGTTATTTTTCCAGCCGAAGTTATGTTGTTAGTCTGCAGGTGGAGCAGGCTGATGACCTGGAAACGCTGGCGGTTGCTAGTCATCGTACCCCTGAACTCGTCACAGCCCTTATGGCACAAGGCGTTAAGCTTAATTTTGCCATGGATCTGCTAGCGGCCTTGAATGGCCGGATTATGAGCAAGGCCTGGGATTTTGTTATCAATGAGGAGCATCATCAGCATAGCTGCCTGATGGTGATGGGTAGTGAAGGGCGCGGCGAGCAAATTTTGAAAACGGATCAGGATAATGGTCTGATTTTAGACGACGACGCCCAGTGGCCAAGTGTCGCCGACGATATGCAGGCCTTAACCGAGACGCTCATAAAACTGGGCTACCCGCCGTGCCCTGGTAATATTATGGTCTCTAATCCCGAGTGGGTTGCCAGCGTTTCTCAGTGGAAGAAGCGTATTGCTCAATGGGCCAATGTGCGCGATGGCGATAGTTTAATGAGGCTTGCCATTATGCTGGATGCCCACTCAATGGCAGGTAATCCATGTTTACTTGAAAGCGTGCGCGAGGCGCTATTTGAGCGCTGTGCCCGTGATGAAATTCTGCTTTCCTACTTTGCACGTGCGGCTCTGCGTTTTTCGACACCGCTGACGCTTTTTGGCTCGCTTAAAAAGCCTCAGCACGGTATTGATATCAAAAAAGGCGGCATTTTCCCGATTGTCCACGGTGTACGTACCATGGCGCTTGAGCGGCGCATCAGCGTAACCTCGACGCTGGGCAGGTTGACGGCACTGGTTGATGACGGCCGCCTTGAACGACGCACCGCTGATGATTTAGGAGAGGCACTTTCACTGTTGACCGAGCTGCGTCTCAAGCAGCAACTTAGCGGGCAGGATATGGACGATGCACGCTCCAATCACGTGGTGGTGCAAGAGCTCTCGTCGCTTGAGCGCGATTTATTGCGCGAGTCGCTACATATCGTTAAAGACTTTAAACAGCGCCTCTCCTATCGTTACCATTTAGAGTATTCATGAGCAGCGCTATGCAAGGCGGCAAAAAAGGCATGGCACTGCTGGGGCAAACGCTGCGCAGAATATTTAAGCGTGAGCGAGATCGGCGCCGCTATGCGAATTCGCCTTACGCTTGGCTTTTTCAGCCCTATATGGGGGAAGAGCTAGTGGCGCTGGCTTGTGAATCAATACCCGGTGAAACGTCGGTATTAAGTGTGGCTGCCGTAGTACTTAATCAACAGCAAGTGCACACAAGCCAGCCGTGGGTGGCAACGTTTGCCGACCCACAAACGGTTGACCAGGCGGCGCTGCGCCAGCATCAGCAGCTTTATAATACCGCTACGGCGGTACTCCCCTGTGCCGAGACACTGCATGCGTTTACCGATTTTATTGGCAACCGGCCGCTGGTTGGGTGGCAACTGGACCAGCAGTTTTGCATGCTTAATAGTGCCTTTAGAACGCACCTGGGGTTTGGGCTACCCAATGTGCAGGTCGATGTGGCCAAACTACATCAGCGCCAATTACGCCGTTTACATCCGCTAGTGGAGTCTTCCCAACCGTTTTCCGAGGCGTTGGATTGTTGGCAAGTGCCTGCTATCTCGACCCAAGGGTTGTTAGGCAAAGCCACCGCAAGCGCCTTACTGTATATGCGCTTACAGCGTGATATGACGCAATCGGGCTAGCTTCTAGCGTAGTGGCGTCCATACAGATGGCCGTAGTGATAACCGTAGTGATAGCCAGAGTGATAACCAGAGTGATAACCAGAGTGATAGCCGTAGTAATGACCATAGTGACGACGTGATTTTGCCAGTTGGGTGAACGACGGGAGTATTGTTAGAATAGCGGCTGCTCCTTCTACCATTGGCAGTGCTTATACCATGCAACACCTTGATCATTTTGACCCCGCCGCAGCAACCGTTGCACCGACGCCTGACCTACAGGACCAGTCGGCGCTTGAGGATGCCAAACAAAAGCGCGAATTCAACAAGTTGCAAAAGCGACTGCGGCGCGAGGTAGGTAATGCGATTATCGATTACCAAATGATCAATGAAGGTGATCGGATCATGGTGTGCCTGTCGGGTGGTAAGGACAGCTACACCATGCTTGAGATTTTACGCAATCTTCAGCGCAATGCGCCGGTGAATTTTTCACTGGTGGCGGTCAATATGGATCAAAAACAGCCTGGTTTTCCTGAGCATATACTGCCCCGGTATCTGGAAAAACTCGGCGTGGAGTACCGCATTCTGGAGCGCGACACATACTCGGTAGTGAAGGAGAAAACGCCGGAAGGCAAGACAACTTGCGCGCTTTGCTCGCGGTTAAGGCGCGGGTCGCTCTACGGGTTTGCCGAAGAAATTGGCGCCAACAAGATCGCCCTTGGCCATCATCGTGAAGATATTCTGGAAACGCTGTTTCTGAATATGTTCTTTGGCGGCAGTCTGAAGGCAATGCCGCCCAAGCTGCTTTCCGATGACGGCAAGAATGTCGTGATTCGTCCGCTGGCCTACTGTAAAGAGGCGGATATCGCGGAGTTTTCGCGCCTGATGGAGTTCCCGATTATTCCCTGCAACCTGTGCGGTTCGCAGCCGAATATGCAGCGTCAGGTCGTTAAGGAAATGCTGGCCGAGTGGGACAAAAAGCATCCGGGGCGTTTGGAAAGCATGTTTAAAGCGGTCACTAACGTCGCGCCTTCGCAGCTAGCCGACCGCGACCTGTTTGACTTTGCGGGACTGGAAGCCAAACAGGAAGCGCTCATGGCGGGGCGTATTGAAGCATTTAGCGTGAGCTAATCACCGGCTCTTCCTCTTCAGCAAGCGCTATAAGCCGCTGCATATCGAGGATGTTAACCTCCCGCCCTGAGACGGCCACCACGTCTTGCTGTTGAAAACGGCTCAAGATACGGCTGACCGTCTCAACCGCCAGCCCCAAATAATTGCCGATATCCGCACGCGCCATTGAAAGCCTAAAGCTGTACGGGGAGTAACCCCGACGCCGAAAACGCTCTGAAAGCGTCAGCAGGAAACTGGCCAGCCGCTGGTCGGCGGTTTTGCGCGACAACAGGCGCATCATGCGTCGGTCATCGCGAAGCTCCTTGCTCATACTGCGATATAGCTGGCCACGAAGCTCTGGCAGCTCCTCTGAAAGCAGGTCCAGCCGGTCAAAGGGGATTTCGCAGATAGTGGTGGTTTCCAAGGCAATCACGCTGCCTGGGTAGTGTTCTTCATCAATGCCGTCCAATCCGACAAGCTCGCTGGGCAAAAAGAAGTTAGTGAGCTGGTCGTTGCCATTACCTTCGCTGGTTACCTGTTTTAGGCTGCCTGAGCGAACGGCATACACGCTGGTAAAACGGTCGCCTTGACGAAACAGTGTTTCGCCCTTTTTCAGCGGTGCCCGGCGCCTGATGATGGCATCAAACTGCCCCATGTCTTCAAGCTCAAGCGCTAGCGGAAGGCAAAGCGAGCTTAGGCTGCAGGTCTGGCAGCGTGCTTCTTGAAGAAGCGAGCGTCGTTGGCTTGTCGAGGGTGGCATGACTATCTCCCTGTTTCTCTTTTGCCTAAATGGCTATCTACCGCAGGCGTTGATGCCGCTGGTTAAACGATTCTTGAGTAGCGTTGGCCTGAGTGCCCCGGAAGGTAAGCATCAAACGCCATGGCCAACTGGCGAATCAGTAAACGGCCCATTGGCGTCGCCTCAAGCGTATCACCCAGGCGAACGATTAGCCCGTCCTGCTCAGCAGTACGTAGGCGTTCCAGCGCACTGGCAAAGTAGTCGTTGGCGTTAACCTGCCATTGCCGGCTAACCGCTGCTAAATCCAGACGCATATCGCACATTAAACGTTCAATAACGTCGGCTCTTATTAGGTCGTCCTTATTTAAGCGTACGCCTTTCACGATAGCCAGTCGACCTTGATCTAAGTTCTCTTCGTAGCTAGCCAGGTCAGTAGGGTTTTGCGCATAGCTATCGCCTATTCGGGAAATAGCGGACACGCCCAGACCGATAAGATCGCATCTGGCATGGCTGGAGTAGCCCTGAAAATTGCGCTGTAGGGTGCCGTTGGCTTGGGCAACCGCCAAGCTGTCATTGGGTTTGGCAAAGTGATCCATCCCAATATGTTGATAGCCCGCAGCGGTCAGCATGTCGATGGTTGTGCGCAGAATTGAAAGCTTTTCATCTGCACCTGGCAGGTCATCCACGCTGATACGTCGCTGAGGCTTGAAGCGTTCAGGCAAGTGCGCGTAATTAAACACGGATAAACGCGCCGGATTTAACGCGATAACCTGTTCAAGCGTCTTGGCAAAGCTCCTTTCCGTTTGAAAGGGAAGACCGTAGATTAAATCCAGATTCAGCGAACGAAAGCCCAAACGGTGTGCTTCATCCATTAGTGTTTCGGTGAGCACGCGGGGCTGATGGCGGTTAATCGCCTTCTGAACACGTGGGTCCAGGTCCTGTACGCCAAGGCTCAAGCGGTTGAAGCCCAAAGACTGCAGGTGGCGCAGGGTTAAAACATCGGCTTCGCGCGGGTCGATCTCAATGGCGTAGTCGCGGTCTGGTGCGCTTGAAAGGCCAAAGCGGGCGTCCAAGCGATCAATCAAGTCCCCCATCTGTTCGAGTGAAAGAAACGTGGGAGTTCCCCCGCCCCAGTGCAACTGATTGACAGGGCGCTTTGCATCCAGATGGCGGGCCGTCAGGACCATCTCACGATCTAGCCGATAGAGGTACGACTCGGCCAGGGCGGTATTTTTTGTCGCAATTTTATTGCACGCGCAATAAAAGCAGATTTTTCGACAAAACGGGATGTGGACATAGATGGAAAGCGGGCGCTGACTTGCGTTGCTGCGCTCAATGGCTTGGGTCGCATCTTCGGCGGTAAATTCCTCGTGAAAGGCCAGCGCCGTCGGGTAGGAGGTGTAGCGTGGGCCGCTTTTATCATAACGGCGCAGCAATGCTTCATCCCAGCGGGTGCTGGATGACGCGGTAGCAGTAACGGATGAGGGGACAGCCGTGGCACATACAGGCATGAAGAGGCGCTCCGGTAGCTGAAAATACGTTTTAAAAAGCTACCGATAGGCTAAAGAACATAGCGCTGTAGCGCGTTGCGCCAGGTCAATGATTGGCGTGTGAATGCCCACCTGAGTGCATGCTGAGTGACCAAAGCTGCCATACGGCAAAACCGATAATGACGAGCGCGGCGATGGTTCTTGTCGCGGGGTGACGAATAAGATGATTAAGCTTACGTGCGGCAAGTCCTGTGGCCAGTAGCGCAGGCAGGGTGCCCAGGCCAAAAGCGCCCATTAATAAAGCCCCCAGAAGCGGTTGGGCCGTCGCCAGGCTCCAGGCCAGCATTGAATAAACCAGCCCACAGGGCAGCCAGCCCCAAAGGGCGCCTAGTGCGAATGCCTGGGGGAAATGAACCACCGGCATCAAACGTCGTCCCAAGGGCTCAAGGTGACGCCATAATCGTTTGCCCACGGCTTCCACGCGCAAAAGCCCTTTCCACCAGTTAGCAATATACAGCGCCATAAGAATCAGCATGAGTGCTGCAACGCCTTGCAGCAGTTGGCGCGCCAGCAGTGAGGGCGAAAGCACGGTGCCCAACGCGGC
The DNA here is from genome assembly GCF_052375975.1 of Halomonas sp. TP35. Taxonomy (NCBI): domain Bacteria; kingdom Pseudomonadati; phylum Pseudomonadota; class Gammaproteobacteria; order Oceanospirillales; family Halomonadaceae; genus Halomonas; species Halomonas sp. TP35. Next base: position 174,622 of record NZ_JBQSUZ010000004.1, read on the forward strand.
TACCAGCGCGCCTGCCGTCATGTAGCTTAATATTCGGCCCAGATTGTAGCTTAGCAGTAGGCCGCCCATACGTGCCGCGCTACGCATGCTGGGCGGGATGGCAAAGGTTAATGCGCTCATGACGCCTCCGCACATGCCGATGCAGTGGGCCCCGCCCATCAACCCAAACACAAACGCGGCGATAAGAGGAGGAAGATCAAGCCCGGTCGGGTTCATGGCACGCCTTTGACTACTGAAGTGGATAAATGGGAGGTGGATACGTTTGAAGTAGATAGCCTGCGTGAAAAGCGTAGCGTATTAGCAATGACGGCAAGCACACTGACGCCAGCGCCCGTGATGGCGCCAAACGGCGATAGAGCGCCCACTGCCGCTAGGCAAAGCGCTATCACGCTGATGGAGGCCGCCATACCCATTGAGTGTTGTATGCAGCGCTGCGTGGCGCGCGCAATGCTAAGGGTTTCTACTGCGCGCTCGCTTCGTGGGCTGAGTATGACTACGTCTGAGCAAGACGCTATCGCCTCATCTGCTGCCTGCGTTGTTTTGGCCAATGAAAGCAGGGCGCAAGGATTCGTCATCACCACGCCTCGTGTGCGTAACTGCTGGTAAGCGACCGTCAGCGCCGCTGGGGTTGCCAACGCCAAGGCGCAAGGGCTGCCTGCTATCAGCAGAGAAAGCAGTACATCCAATGCCATTAGCGGTTTAAACCACCACCAGAGGGCTGCCACACCCAGCGTTATGATAAGCAGGCCAACGGCCCACTTGTGCACGCTGCGCGCATTAATACTGGCCAGGTGCTTTCCAGTAAAAGCAGCGCCAACCAAGGCGCCTAGCGCTGCGATACGGGTATGGGCAGGCGGTTGGACTACGTTAATCACCAGCGGGTTTTCGAGGTTTTGGCAGCCTGCCAGCACGCTATCTCCTTTAGCGTAACTCACCGGGAGCGGTTCGCCGGTGAGCTGTGAGGTGTTCAGGCTTGATGCGCCTTGCTCGATAATGCCGTCAATAGGTACCCGCTGTCCCGCATTCACAACGATACGATCACCTGGGCAAAGCTCGCACGCGGGTAAAATTCGTTCGCTTTCGTCGGGATAGCGCCGAATGGTCGTGGCGGGTAGGGCTCCTTTAAATGTGTTTTGAGGGCTTCTTAAGCCTGACAATGATCTAGCGCAGCCAAGAAGCAGTAACAGCGTTGTGAGCAGCGCAATCATGCCAACGTACATGCCAACGTAGTGCTCCCCTGTGTGAAAAAAAGATGCGTAGCCGCTGGCCAGGTAAGCGCTGCCCAAGGCCAGGGCAATAGGCACGGCCGGGCCCAACAAACCACGCTTTATATCGGCAAGCGCCTGTCGAAAAAAAGGCGGTGTGGCAAACAGCATGACAAGCGTTGCCAGTACCATGGGAAGCCAGTGAAGCAGCGTAGTAGTACGCGTATTGAGATCCCCCCGTGCTTCGCCTTGCAAAAAAAGCATGAGCAGCGCGATACCGAGAAGGCACGCCCCCGATGCTCCCAGCCGCCAAGCACCCAGGCGCTTTTTATAGCGCACGCGTTCCTGTTCAGGGTCTGGCTCAAAAGGCAGGGCGCTGTAGCCAATACCGGCAAGCTCGGCCAGTAGCTGGGAAAGCTTAAGCTTGCTGGGTTGCCAGCTAACGTGAAGGCGATGCCGTGATAAATCGACGGCACTTGAGGTGATGCCCTTCAGCGCATTTAAGCGATGTTCAATTAACCAGCCACAGGCATTGCAGGTAATACCTTCTACCGCGAACGTAGCGCTTAACTGGTCACTGTCGACGTCAGGGGGCAATGTTTTCCGGAATTTTGTCTCAAATTCAGGGCTGTCGAAATACGCCCAGGCATCGCTATCGAGTGACTCTCCGGCGGGCGTTTCGGGCAGTTCAGTGCGCTGCTGGTAATAGCGCTCCAGGCCGCCCTGTACAATGGCATGGGCAACGGCCTCGCAGCCTGGGCAGCACAACGGGTACGTGGTGGCGTCCAGCGTTATATGCCAAGGCGCATTGCTCGGAACAGGGCTGCCACAGTGGTAACAAGAGGAGGCCGATAACGTTGTCATGGCCTCGTTGCCCGTTCTTTAAATAACCGTATCATCAACGCTTTATCAGGCAAGAGTGTTTCCTTAAGGTAGCAGCCATCTGAAAACTCTTGAATGAATAGTGAAGGTTTAACGGATTAAAATGCCAAGAGGAAGAAAACCGTGATGCCAGACGCTTATGCAGGATATTTGCCCCTTCCACCAGACGCGCTGGAGGATGCCTTGACGAAAATTGAAGCGCCCAGATTCTTTTTAGTGGAGGGGCTTGGGCCGCTGGCAGTGGTGGGGCGGGCGCATATCGGGCGTATTTTATGGGCGCATGGCGCAGGCGCTGGGCATCAGTCGTCTTTTATGCAGCGCATGATCAATGGGCTGGCAGCCCAGGGGCTTCAGGTGTTTGCGATTGACTTTCCCTATATGCAGCAGATTAATCAACAGGGGAAACGCCGCCCGCCACCGCCGGTTGCTCACACGGTAGCGCATTTTACTGCCTGGTATCGTCTGCTTGCGCCATTGGCGGCATCGCCACTGTGGGTGGGCGGAAAGTCGATGGGCGGACGGGTTGCGACGATGTTGGCCAGCCAGCAGGCTTGCCCTGGTGTTATCGCCGCGGGCTATCCGTTTCATCCGCCGAAAGCACCTGAAAAACGTCGGTTAAGTCACTGGCCTGATATTCACTGTCCGGTACTGGTACTACAAGGCGAGCGTGACCCGTTTGGTACGCGTGAAGAAGTAATTGGCTATCCATTAACGCCTCAAACCAGGCTTGACTGGCTAACTGATGGTGACCATGACTTTAAGCCAAGGCGTGCTTCTGGATTAAAACATGAGTTTTTGATTGACGAGGCAGCCTCACTTGCGGCATCCTTCGTCCGCGCTCATGGAACGCCTTCGTGAATGTGAGCAACGCGCTGGTTTAAATCATAAAGTTTAAACATAACGTGTTGACATTCAGCAGGGCTTCTGTAGAATGCAGCGCCACGTGACCAGCGGGTGGTTAGCTCAGTTGGGAGAGCACCAGCCTTACAAGCTGGGGGTCACTGGTTCGAACCCAGTACCACCCACCATCGAAAGATGGTCTGGAAACGTAAAGCAGTACCAAAGTAATATCAGCATGATGTAATGCGGACCGGTAGTTCAGTTGGTTAGAATGCCGGCCTGTCACGCCGGAGGTCGCGAGTTCGAGTCTCGTCCGGTCCGCCATCATCATACGTTTTACTTTGTAGCAGTTATCGCTATTCGGACCGGTAGTTCAGTTGGTTAGAATGCCGGCCTGTCACGCCGGAGGTCGCGAGTTCGAGTCTCGTCCGGTCCGCCACGATAACTTGCAGATTCGTTGATGAAGATCAACATCTTGGGTGGTTAGCTCAGTTGGGAGAGCACCAGCCTTACAAGCTGGGGGTCACTGGTTCGAACCCAGTACCACCCACCATTTAAAGTCCTTTTAAATGGTGGTAATTGTAATACCGCGTTAAGTGCCTTATATGTGGACCGGTAGTTCAGTTGGTTAGAATGCCGGCCTGTCACGCCGGAGGTCGCGAGTTCGAGTCTCGTCCGGTCCGCCATTAAGCACCTTCGGTTTATACCGAACGAATTCTAAAACCCCGGATCATTGATCCGGGGTTTTTCGTATGTGCGCGGGTTGGTTACGCTAGTCAGGCAACCGCGCTAACACCTGCCTTGGCAATCTGGACGTCCTGCTCAGGTTTTACACCGGAAATGCCTACCGCGCCGATCACTTGCCCATCGACGATCACCGGAACGCCACCCGACAATAAGCCGGGGAAGGGCGCGGAAACAAATGCTGTGCGGCCACCGTTAATCATCTCTTCAAACACCTGCGTTTCCTTGCGGCCAATAGCGGCATTACGCGCTTTATGAGAGGCGATTTCCGCGCTAAAGGGCGCGGCTCCATCCAGGCGGCGTAGCGCCAGTAGATGGCCGCCATCGTCAGTGACCACAATCGTCACCGGCCAGCGGTTGTTGTCAGCTTCTTGTTGCGCGGCATCAAGTATCTTGTTGATATCGGTAAGCGTCAGTACGGCTTTGGTTTGCATATCATTTCCTATTGGTTAGTTGATAAACAGTGCTTTAAAGAGTATCTGGTTAATGAATGTTATTGAGCGAGTGCGGCGTCTACCACTTCGACCCAGTGACGAACCGGCGTGCGGTTCGCGCCTGCCAGGTGCGTTTGGCAGCCAATATTAGCCGTTACAATAAGCTCAGGATTGCCTGCCTCCAGGGCATTGAGCTTATTGTCGCGCAGCTGTGTGGCCAGTTCCGGCTGGGTGACTGAGTAGGTGCCCGCTGAACCGCAGCAGAGATGAGCATCCTGCACCGGGGTCAGCGTAAACCCTAACGTGGTTAATACGCCTTCAACCGCGCCGTTAAGCTTCTGGGCGTGTTGTAGTGTGCAAGGGCAGTGAAAGGCCAGCCGCTGAGTCTCTTTTACCTGAAGGGCGTCCAGGGGTTCCTCTCGAAGTATCTCAACAATGTCTTTTGCCAGCGCACTGACTCTCTGGGCTTTTTCAGCATAGCGCGGGTCATCCTTGAGCATATAGCCATACTCTTTGATAAATGCCCCGCAGCCACTGGCCGTTTGGACAATGGCTTCCGCTCCTTGCTCAATATGTGGCCACCAGGCATCAATGTTGGCGCGCATGCGTGCTCGGCCGTCGTCCTGGGCATTGAGGTGAAAGTCAATGGCCCCGCAGCAGCCAGCTTCTGTGACGGGCGTTAAGCTAATATCCAGTCGGTCCAGCAGCCGCGCTGTGGCGGCGTTGGTGTTGGGCGATAATCCAGGTTGTACACACCCCTCTAGCATCAGCATTTTCCGAGTATGCTGCGTACTGCCCGGCCGTTTGCCAGCATCAACGGGCGCGGCTGGTATTTTATTGCGCAGCTTGCCTGGCACCAGCGGCTTGAAGGTTTGGCCCAGTTTAAGCAGCGCCTTGAAGCGCGTTGGCTCCACCATCATTTTACGCAGCGCATAGCGCTGGGCACGCTCGGCTGGCGGGCGCGGTACTCGACGCTCAATTTCAGCGCGGCCGATATTTAACAGCTTGTGATACTCGACCCCGGAAGGGCAGGTCGTTTCACAGTTCTGGCAGGTTAGGCAGCGGTCCAGGTGCAGCCGGGTTTCTGCGGTGACCTGGTCATCGTCGTCGCGGCTTTCCAGCAGTTCCTTCATCAGGTAGATGCGCCCGCGGGGGCCGTCACGCTCATCGCCCAGCAACTGGTAAGTGGGGCAGGTCGCGTTACAGAAACCGCAGTGTACGCAGGTGCGCAAAATGCGCTCCGCCTCCTGAATATGCGGCTTTTGAAGATCCGCATCGGTAAAATGCGTTTGCATATCAGTTCTCCTGATTAAAGCGCCGCATAAAGACGACCGGGATTAAAAATAGCGTGAGTATCCAGCTCCGCTTTCAGCCTACGGTGATACTTTTCAACCACGCTGTTTAACGGCGTAAAGGGCTCAGCGGCTCCACCTCGCGCCTGCGGGGTGTAGCAGGTAGCGTGCCCGCCGGCGGCCTGGCATACCTCGCGTAACGTTGCTGCATCGAGGGTGGTTTTTACCCAGCGCTGGCTGCCGCCCCAGTCGTAAAAGATATCTTGCTGGGGAATATCCAATGCAAGCGGGTCAGTGTTCGGAGGGAGAGAAAGGCGCCACAGCGGTGGGTCATCGCGGTACTTAAAGAAGTCATGGGTATGATCACGCAGCGAGGCCCAAAAGCTGGCCTCCAGCGGTTCGCCCCCCAGGCGCTCACGGGTGGCTTTTACCGAGCTTTCGCCCCCCTCCAGGCGAATAAATAACTCGCCTGCGTGCCAGGCTGCGGCAGTGATGGGTAGTGGCTCGCGGCCAAGTTCAGCCAGTTTGTGTAAGGCCTCTTCAAGGCTTAGTGACAGGCGCAGACAGTGGCTTGCTGTGGGAACAGGCAGCACCTTAAAGGAGATATCGGCCAGTACGCCAAGCGTGCCTTGGGCACCGGTCATTAAGCGGGAAAGATCATACCCCGCCACGTTTTTCATCACCTCGCCACCAAAGCGCAGCAGTTTGCCCTCTTGGGTAATAATGCGAGTGCCGAGCACAAAGTCGCGTGCGGCGCCCGCCCAGGGGCGCCGGGGGCCAGAAAGCCCGGTCGCCACAGCGCCGCCAATGGTGCTGTTCTCACCAAAAGAGGGCGGCTCAAAGGGGAGCATTTGATGGTGTTCGGCAAGCGCTGCCTGAAGCACGCTTAACCGTGTGCCCGCCCGCACGGTGACCACCAGCTCTACGGGGTCGTAAGAGACAATTCCGCTGTGCTCTGCCATGTGCAGCGGCTGGCCTTCCACAGGGCGGCCATAAAACGCACGGGTGTTCCCCCCTGCAATACGCAGTGGCGTGCGCGTTTCATACGCGTTACGCACCTGGTCACACAGGCGCTCAGAGATATCGCGGTCTGCGGCGTTAATCGCTGGATCGGTCATGAGTGTTCCTTATGCCATCAAAACCGCGGAAGCTCCGGGTGCGGCAATTCATTGTTATGCACATGCATGGCGCCAAATTCGGCACAGCGAGCAAGCGTAGGGATGTTTTTACCGGGGTTGAGCAGGCGCTTTGCATCAAACGCGGCTTTTAGCGCATGAAAAATGCGGATCTCATCGGCCTGGAACTGGCTGCACATCTGGTTGATTTTTTCGCGCCCCACGCCGTGCTCGCCGGTAATGGACCCGCCTGCTTCCACGCAAAGCTCCAGAATCTTGCCGCCAACGTCCTCGGCAAGCGCAAGCTGCCCCTCTTTGTTGGCATCAAACAGAATCAGCGGGTGCATGTTGCCATCGCCTGCGTGAAACACGTTGGCCACGGCCAGCCCACTCTGTTCAGAAAGTGCGGCGATACCCTTGAGTACGCGCGGCAATTCGCGGCGCGGGATCGTGCCATCCATGCAGTAGTAGTCCGGCGACATACGACCAACCGCTGGGAAGGCATTTTTACGTCCGGCCCAAAACATGGCTCGCTCAGCCTCATCGCGGGCCTGCTGAATTTGTGTGGCGCCTGCCTTTTCGAGTACCCGACGTACCGTTTCACAGTCGTCATCTACATCTGCCTCAACGCCATCAAGCTCACAGAGCAAAATGGCTTCAGCATCCATGGGATAACCCGCTTTAACAAAATCTTCGGCCGCTTTAATGGCTAGCCTGTCCATCATTTCCAGCCCGCCTGGAATGATGCCTGCGGCAATAATATCGCCCACCGCTCGGCCCGCTTTTTCAATATCGTTGAAGCTTGCCATCAAGACCTTGGCGGTTTCTGGTTTGGGCAGCAGCTTGACGGTAATTTCAGTCACCACGCCGAGCATGCCCTCTGAACCATTCATCAGCGCCAGAAGATCAAACCCCGGCGCATCCAGCGACTCGGCGCCCAGCGTCATGTGCTCGCCTTCAATAGTAAGTACGTCAACACGAAGTACGTTATGCACCGTGAGCCCGTACTTTAAACAGTGCACGCCGCCTGCGTTTTCCGCCACGTTGCCACCAATTGAGCAGGCGATTTGAGATGACGGGTCAGGGGCGTAGTAAAGCCCGTAAGGCGCGGCCGCTTCAGAAATAGCCAGGTTGCGTACTCCCGGCTGCACACGCGCCAGGCGGGCGTCCGGGTCAACGCTTAAAATACGATTAAAACGCGACATTACCAGCAGCACACCTTGTTCAAGCGGAAGTGCGCCGCCGGAAAGGCCGGTGCCCGCACCGCGCGTCACTACGGGCACATCAAGTGCGTGGCAGCGCTTTAGCAGGGCTTCAACCTGCTCAAGGTTCTCAGGCAGCGCCACCAGCATGGGTAGCACCCGGTACGCCGCCAAGCCATCGCACTCAAAAGGGCGCAGGTCTTCTTCCCGGTGCAGCAGGGTCATGGTGGGTACCGCCTGCTGTATATCGCTTAAAACCTCGGCTTTATCGCGGTGGACAAGCTCGCCGTCAAGGCGCTCATCAAAGAGAATATTCATCACAACATCTCTGGTTTTTTTATCGTTAAAGGTAACCGCACGGTCAATTCGCTATGGCGTCAATCTGAGCTTTTTTTGTGCGGCTGTCCAGGGTGTGGTGCAATGGTCAGACCAGTAATTAGTCGATGTTGAAACGCGATGGCGCCTACTTGCCGATGAGTAAATCTCACCTTGCCATTGGCGACCAACCGACGCTTGGATGAGAGAAAACAGATGCCCTTTTCCAATCAAGAACCTGTACTTGGCCTGCGTACGCCTGACCATGTCGCCGCCCGTTTGGAGCGCTTGATTCTGGATGGCGTCTTTCGGCCAGGCCAACTGCTGCCTTCTGAGCGGCGCCTCTGCGAGCGACTTAAAGTATCCAGAGCCTCGCTGCGTGAAGGCCTGCGCATTCTACGTAGCAGAGGCGTGATTGAAACTCGCCAAGGGCATGGCTCAACCGTGGCATTGCTTCTACCCATGCAGGATAAAAGTCCGTTGATGCACCTGTTCCATGATCATCCGCGCACGCTGTTTGATCTGCTCGAAGTGCGCGCCCTGCTGGAAGGAGAGTCGGCTTTTTTGGCGGCGACGAGAGGTACCTCCATGGACCGCGTATTGATTACCCGGCGCTACCAGGAGCTGGCGGATTATGCCGAGCACGCCGAGCACATTGATGTTGAGCGGCTGGCACGGCTTGACCACGCCTTTCATCTAGCAGTCTCTCAGGCATCGCACAACCCGGTGCTGGTACATACGCTGCAAAGCCTGACCGACCTGCTGCTAAGTTCGGTATTTGCCTCGGTTAAGCATCTTTACCACCGCGCGGGCCCGCGTGAAATGATCAACCGCCAGCATGCCCGGCTGCATGATGCGGTTGTCGCCGGCGACGCCGAACAGGCCAGGCAGGTGGCTCTGGAGCATCTCACCAGCATTACCGAGCTGCTACGGGAGCTGGAAGCAGAGAGCGAGCGCCTGGAGCGCTCAGCCATGCGTATGGAGCCGTGGTGATTCTGGGCTGAAAAAAGTACCGGACTAAAAGATTCACGTTGCTCAGCGGCTAACACAGGCGCTAGCCTAGGCGATGACAATAATCAAAGGAGAGCGGTGTGGCTATTTACCAGTTCGGTGAGCATCAGCCTGATATTCATGACGACGTGTACGTTGCTGAAACCGCAGACGTGATAGGGCAGGTAATCTTAAAAGCGCGCTCTAGCGTCTGGTATCAAGCGGTGCTGCGCGGGGACAGCGACCTTTTGGAAATAGGCGAAGAGAGCAATATTCAGGATAGCGCCGTATTGCATGCCGACCCGGGGTATCCGCTCAAAGTGGGGCGCGGCGTCACGGTTGGCCACCAAGCCATGTTGCATGGTTGTACCGTAGGCGATGGCTGTTTGATCGGTATTCAAGCCGTGGTGCTTAACGGCGCTGTGATCGGTGAAAATAGTCTGGTAGGTGCGGGGGCATTTATTAAAGAGGGCGCTGTATTTCCGCCCAACTCGCTGATTGTGGGCTCACCTGCGAGGGTAGTACGCACGCTTTCTCCTGATGCCATAGAAGGGCTTAAGCTAAACGCGCAAAGCTATGTTATACGCGGCCAGCAGCATGCAACCTCGCTAAAACGCATCGATTAGCACATCAACTATTACATTAGCGATCACATCAACGAATGCGCGGCTTTCTAACGACGTTCCTTGCGTTTAAAGCACGACACCCCAAGGCAGGCTTGGGGTGTCGTAAATAGTGAAGCTAATCAGATGTTCTACATAAGTGGGTCCGTAACGCCAAGCACATAGAACGCTACCATCGCAATAATACCCGCGAAGACAAGATAGTAGATGGTGGGAATAATGGTTTTACGAATGGTCGTACCTTCACGGCCCAGCAGGCCAACGGTCGCAGAAGCCGCCACAACGTTGTGAATCGCAATCATGTTACCCGCAGCGGCACCGACTGCCTGCAGAGCCACCATCATGGCGGTTGAAACGCCCAGCGTTTGGGCGACGTTAAATTGAAACTCTGCCAGCATCAGGTTAGAAACCGTATTGGAACCTGCAATAAAGGCACCCATGGCGCCCACTGTGGGGGCGAAGAAGGGATAAATGTTGCCCATGCCATGAGCAACTGCCTGCGCCATCATTACCGGCATTGACACCAGATCCGCCCCATTAACCCCTGAATTGATCAAAATACGTACCATGGGTACGGTGAAAATCAATACAAAGCCCGCGCCCAATATCGTTTTGGTTGACTCTGATACCGCCGCGCTTATTTTGCTCGGGTTCATCCTGTGCAGGAAGTAGGTAACGATCACCACCGCCATAATAATCCCACCCGGTAGATAAAGTGGCTGTACACCACCACTAACGCCCGTCTCGCCTAGAATGTTGTTCCAGTCCAAGCTGATAGAAGTGAGTGCCACCCGCAGCGGTTCAATGGTTCGTGAAGCTACCAGGAACAGCGCCAGCAATACATAGGGAACCCAACCCATAAAAGTAGACATCGGGGCCTTTCCGGCGACATCTTCAAGCTTGATTTGCAGGTTGCCAATCCACTCATCTGGCCAAGAGGTTGATTCCGGAAAGTCCCAGGTATCTTTGGGAAGCAAAAAGCCTTTACGCGCTGCCGGTACAACAATTGCCAAGCCGACCATGGCGCCAATCATGGAGGGAAATTCTGGGCCCAGAAAAACGCCCACCAACATATAAGGAATCACAAACGAAATGCCGGTGAAAAGGGCAAACGGTACAATCGAAAGCCCCTCTTTCCAGGAGCGGTTGGCGCCGAAGAAACGCACCATCACCAGTACCAAAATCAGCGGCATGCAGATGCCGATGATGCCATGCGTAATAGCCACTTCGCTGGTGATCAGTTGGAAAAATGTGCCCCAAGTGGAGCCATCCGCTTCCAATTGTGCCGTTATGCCCGCGCGGTCCAGCCCGCTGCCCACGCCCACGATAATAGGCGTGCCCACGGCGCCGAACGACACCGGGGTAGATTGGATCATCATGCCCACTACGACCGCGGCAAGTGCCGGGAAGCCCAAGGCAACCATTAGCGGTGCGGCCACGGCGGCGGGGGTGCCGAAGCCAGAAGCGCCTTCAATAAAGCAACCAAACAGCCAGGCAACGATCAGTGCCTGAACGCGACGGTCCGGACTGATGCCTGAAAAACCATTGCGAATAGCGGTAATGCCCCCTGAATGCTTCAAGGTATTGAGCAGCAAAATGGCGCCAAAAATAATCCACAGCAGGCCTGCTGTTTGTATAAGGCCTTGGATAGTCGAGGCGGCCACGCGGCTAAATGACATATCCCAGGCAGTCAGTCCAATGGTGGCTGCGGTGAGGAATACAATCGGCATCGCTATTTTGGCCGGTATTTTAAAACCAACGAGTAAAATACCTGCCAGCAGTAATGGCAAAAAAGCCAGAAGAGCAAGTGTTGTTTCGTTCATGGGAGAGACGCCTTGTTATTTATTGATATCCCGCAATCGTTGTCTATCGTTTTAAGTACTAATGAGAAAGATACGGCTCAGCACAGGAAATAACACTATTGAAACGTTGATCTTGTCAGAAAACGCGTTGTTTAGGGGCAGCATAATGCTGCGGGGTAATCATCAAGTGATTGTTTCATTGTGGTTATTAAGGAGTTTCAAGCATTGTTGGAAGAGAGCGTCATTAGACTAAAAGAGAGTGCAGGGGCTCGCTACTTCTCCAGACAGTGCTTTAAACTCAATGGCGATGAATGCGCCATTTTTGAATCTCCTCTTTTCATTAACGGTAAGGGCAAAAGATGACACGTACGCTCTATGACCTGTGTGGCCGTGACGAACGACTGCGTTTCTCTCCCTATTGCTGGCGCGTGCGCATGGCGCTGGCTCATAAAGGTCTGGTCTATAACACCATCGCTTGGCGATTTGAGGACAAGCAGGCGCTGGCGTTCGCCGACTACGATAAAGTCCCGGTGCTGTGTGATGGGGATCAGGTCATTACCGATAGTTTTAAGATAATGCGCTACCTGGATAAAGCCTATCCCGACGCCCCTGTATTGGGTGAAGGAACGGCGTACCAACGCGCGCTGTTTTTTAAATACTATGTCGAGCGCAGCGTAACGCCCTCACTGTTTCGTAGCGTTGCGCTGGATTTATTGGCCGCTATTCATCCCGATGACCGTGATTACTTTCGTAAAACCCGCGAAGCACGCTTTGGGGCACGCCTGGAAGAAGTGCATAACCCCGAACAGGGCAAGCAGCAGCTTTACCAAGTGCTGGCGCCGGTGCGTGAGCAGTTACATGGCAGCCCTTTTCTGGATGGCGAAACACCCAGCGGTATCGATTACTTACTGTTTGGAAGCATGATGTGGACCCACACCGTCTCGCTTGAGCCGTTGACCGAACCCGATGATCCGGTCTCTGAGTGGTTTACGCGTATGCTGGATGCTCATAATGGGATTGCGCGCCAGGCAATCACGATTCGTGATTTAAATTAAAAATCGAATAAACTGCTGATTAAAAAGCGCCTTGAGAGCAGTACGTGGCATGCAGCGCACGGGAATATAAAAAACCATGTTGCGCTGCACAAAAAGCACTGCTAGGTTTACGTTCAGCAGCGGCAAATGCCAACGCAATAGCAGCGCCTCCACGACTAACGGGCGGCGGCCTGCTAGCTAACTCAAGGAGATGTCGTGATGATGAAGACTGCAGAGAATAACACCCAACAGTTCGAGTCTGCCTTTGTGTCACCTATGCGTTCTTACACGCATGCAGCGCTTGATTACTATGAAAAGCTGATGGGTGCTCAACTTGATGCTGCCCGCGCTTACTCAGATATGACCATTTCCCAAGCACGTACTTGGCTGGATGTTAAAGATGCTGATGGCTTTAAGAAAGCCATGGAAAGCCAGCAGCGCGTTGCAAGTGACTTCATGGAGCGGGTGAAAGGGGATTCTGAAAAAGTAACCTCTATCAGCCAGAGCTTTATGCAGGACAGCGCCAAAATGGCCGAAGAAAATGCCCAGAAGGCGAGCAATGCCACGCAGAAAGCGGCTGATAACGTTCAGAAGTCAGCAGAGTCGGCAAAAAAGTAGATCCCTGTTAAGCCATTCACATGGCGATGAAAGCGCTGCGATCCTCTGGACGCAGCGCTTTTTTTATTGCTCATCATTAGCCAAACGTCATGTAATATCGCCCACCCAAGCGAGGCCAAGCGCGATATCATGACGCGATGCAAACGTAAGGAGGCGATAGGAGAGCCACATGAGTGATGCGCAGGCGACCGCGAAGCGGGTTGCTCCAGAAAAAGAGGGCGATGAACGTCACGATGCTATATATCGTGCGGTAAGCGATGCGATTGTTGAACAGCGCCTAAAACCCGGTGCCAGGCTGCGTGAAGATGCGCTTGCCGACGTGTTTAGCATTAGCCGTACCGGCATACGCAAGATTTTACAGCGTCTTGCGCTGGAGCAATTAGTAACCCTAACGCCCCGCCGCGGTGCCAGTGTTACCCGACCCACCGCCGATGAAGCCAAGGATGTTTTCGATGCTCGCCAGCTTGTCGAGTGCGGATTAATGCCCGATGTGGCAAAGCGAATCGGTGAAAAAGAAGCAGCTGAACTGCGCGAGATGGCCCGCCAGGAGCGCCATGCGCTGCGCAGTGGTCAACAGAGCACCGCCATTCGCTTGTCAGCGGATTTTCATGTGCGCCTCGCCCAGCTTTCCGGCAATGCCACACTTGCCGAATTTGTAGAGCGCCTCTGCTCGCGCTCATCGCTTATTCTTGCGGTATATGGTCACCGTGGTCACCTCGGCTGCGAATCCCACGACCATGACGACCTGATCGGCTATCTGGAATCCGGCAACGGAGAACGCGCCAAAGCCTTTATGAGCCGCCACCTAAAAGCGATTGAAGCCTCGCTCTCCATGGTCGAAGAAGAGGAGAGCGCCCCGGATCTACAGCAGATATTTGGGGACTGAGGCGAGCTTAATCGCTAAAGCCGCGTGTGGAGCTTACATCAAGCTCCAGAACGCCTCGACCAGCGGGTTTTTCAGGTTCTTCTTCAGGGTAAACAAGCCAATATCGTAGGGCGCTAGTTCCGGCGCCACGTCGAGTACTCGAATGCGACCCACCAATGGGCTGTTGTCGAGGACGATTTTAGGCACCACGCCAATGCCAAAGCCCAGGCTCACCATGCTGACAATGGCTTCATTACCGGTGACCTGGGCATAAATACGTGGCGAGATGTCCAGCTTGCGAAACCATTCATCTACACGCGCTCTGGAAACGCCGCTTTCCGATAGAATCATGGGAGTGTTCGCCCATTCTGCCGATGTGAATGGCGTGCCGGTTGGCGCATTCGGCACTTGCTGTTCCAGCGGGGCAATAAACAGCAACGGCGACGTAGCGATGGGCTTAAAGGCCAGACCCCGCGGTAGATGGGCAGGCTTTGCTGCAATGCTAAGGTCTTCTTTACCATCCAGCACGTGTGCAATGGCGTGTTCCGGGTCGCCTGTGCGCAGCTTGATTTCAATGGCCGGGTAGGCGATACGAAAGCGGCGAAGCAGCTCGTGCAAAAAGCTGTAGCTTGCCGTCACCGAGCCATACAAACTGATTTCACCGCTTAATTGGTCAAGATTGTCGGTTAACTCATGGCGGATCAAATTCCATTGGCTGCTGGCATCGCGGGCATACGTGAGGAATTTTTGCCCTTCCTGAGTCAACACCACGGTCCGGTTGTCGCGGTTAAACAGCGACACGCCCAGTTCGTCTTCCAAGTGGCGGATGTTGCGCGAAAGCGCAGAAATGCTGACGTAGCACTCGTCGCTTGCACGGCCGAAATGCAGCGTTTCGGCCAGCGCGAGGAATTGTTTTAAAAGTTTAAAGTTCATAAGCGCCATGATAATAGCGTTTTGTGAAAATAGGGACGTGTTGTTGCAAATATATCAATTTAAGAAATAGTCGTTTTTGGTTAGATTGGATTCACTTACATAGCGCTGGATCCCGTATTGAGCGGCTGTGTCACTTTTTTCGTGTCGGTGTGTCGTGCATCGATAGCGTGATGATACTTAATCAGGATGTAAACGATGGCTAACTATTTCAATACCTTACCGCTACGCGAACAGCTGGCTCAGCTTGCAAAATGTCGTTTCATGTACAGCTCAGAATTTGCTGATGGCGTCGACGCGCTGAAAGGCAAAAAAATGGTAGTGATTGGCTGTGGCGCGCAAGGTCTCAACCAGGGCTTGAACCTGCGTGACAGCGGCCTGGACGTTTCCTACGCACTGCGTCCTGAAGCCATTGCGCAAAAGCGTCAGTCCTGGAAAAACGCCTCTGAAAACGGTTTCGTGGTGGGTACCTATGAAGAGCTGATTCCCACGGCAGATATCGTTTTGAACCTGACGCCGGATAAGCAGCACACAGCGGTAGTGAACGCTGTTATGCCGCTTATGAAAGAAGGCGCTTGCCTGTCCTACTCCCACGGTTTCAACATCGTTGAAGAGGGCATGCAGGTTCGTGATGACCTGACCGTCATCATGGTGGCGCCCAAGTGCCCGGGCTCTGAGGTGCGTGCTGAATACGTTCGTGGTTTCGGCGTTCCTACCTTGATCGCTGTGCACGAAGCCAATGATCCTAAAGGCGAAGGGCTTGCGCTGGCGAAAGCCTACGCAGTGGGCACTGGCGGCCACAAAGCGGGCGTGTTGATGTCCTCTTTCATCGCGGAAGTTAAATCCGACCTGATGGGCGAGCAGACGATTCTTTGCGGTATGCTGCAAACCGGTTCTATCCTCTGCTTTGATAAAATGATCGAAGAAGGTATTGAGCCAGGTTACGCCTCCAAGCTGATTCAGTACGGCTGGGAAAACATCACCGAAGCGCTTAAGTACGGCGGCGTGACCAACATGCTGGACCGTCTTTCCAACCCGGCCAAGATCAAGGCCTTTGATCTGGCGGAAGAGCTGAAAGACATCATGCGTCCGCTGTACAACAAGCATCAAGACGACATCATGAGCGGCCACTTCTCCCGCACGATGATGGAAGACTGGGCGAACGATGATGCTAACCTTCTGAAATGGCGTGCAGACACTGCCGAAACCAACTTCGAGAAAACGCCTGCTAGCGACGTTGAAATTTCCGAGCAGGAATTCTTCGACAACGGCATTTTGATGGTCGCCATGGTGAAAGCGGGCGTTGAGCTTGCGTTCGAAACCATGACTGCAGCGGGCATTATTGCCGAGTCTGCTTACTACGAGTCGCTACACGAAACGCCGCTCATCGCGAACACCATCGCGCGCAAGAAATTGTACGAAATGAACGCGACGATCTCTGATACCGCGGAGTACGGTTGCTACCTGTACAACCACGCCTGTGTGCCGCTGTTGGCAGACTTCATGAAGGGCATTAAATCCGATGTCATCGGTAAAGGCCTTGATCTGGACGACAACGGTGTCGATAACGCACGTTTGATTGACGTCAACGATGCGCTTCGCGCTCATCCGGTGGAAGCTGTTGGCGCCGTGCTGCGTGGCCACATGGCCGATATGAAGAAGATCGTTTAACCCGAGGGTTAATCGTTAGGTAATCAATTGAAAGCCGAGATATCCACCACGATATGCTCGGCTTTTTTGTCCCTGGATAAAGACTTTCCGAACCCTGATTTTTTACCAATGTAAGGAACATGTTCATGGAGCCTTCAACCCGCTTGGCGAGCATTCAGCTAAACAATGCGACGATCAGTTTTGATGATCGCTTCACCCTAAGCGAGATTGACTGGACCATCGAACCTCACCAGCATTGGGTCATCACCGGCGCTAACGGTTCCGGTAAGTCGGCCCTGGCGGCGGCACTGGCTGGCGTTGGCAAGATTGAAGCGGGCACTGTTCAAGGGCTTCCCGAGCGCGTCGGGCTGGTCTCTTTTGAAGTGCAGGCCGAGCTTATCGCAGAAGAGCTGAAAAAAGACGATGCCGACATCATGGATGTCGTGTCGCTTGGCACGCCGGTCAGTGAAATGATTTTCGAGCACTGCCAGGATGCCGAACTCGCTGGCGAGCTGGTTGAAAAATTCGGCCTAACGACACTCCTCGACCGCGCCTTTCGCAAACTCTCCACGGGTGAAACCCGCAAAGTTATGCTGATCCGAGCGCTGGCTAACAAGCCCGATCTGCTCATTCTAGATGAGCCGTTCGATGGCCTGGACGTCGACACGCTCACCATGCTGCAAGCACATCTTGCCTCTATTATCGAAAGCGTCCCCATGGTGATGGTGCTCAATCGCTTCGACGAAATGCCGGACTTCATCACTCATGTGGCTTACCTGGATAAAGACCGGCCGGAACCGTCACAGGGGGATAAAAAACGCGGGGATAAAAAAGGTGGCGAGAAGGGGCGCCTGGCGTTCACGGTAGACCGCCGGGATGAGGCCGCTTTCAACGAGCTTTACCAACTGCTGCATTTGAAAACGACTGACCTAAGCGTGCCCGAGGCCGACCCTGCCCATCAGTTGCCCGCGCTCGACCCCAACCAGCCGTTAGTGAAGCTTAAGCAAGCGACGATTAAATACGGCGATACCGTCATTGTGGACTCGCTCGACTGGACGATCGAACGCGGGCAACACTGGCAACTGAGTGGTCCTAACGGCAGCGGTAAAACCTGCGTATTGTCCTTGATCACGGGAGACCACCCGCAATGCTATACCAACGATATTTTCGTGTTTGGCTTCCAGCGCGGTAACGGCGAAAGTATCTGGCAGATCAAGCAGTTTATTGGCTATGTCTCCACGGCCCTGCAATGGGAGTATCGTGTCAGCACTAGCTGCAGGAACGTCATCATCTCGGGCTTTTTTGATAGTATCGGCGTTTACACAAAATCTACCGATAATCAGCAAAAGATTGCCGACCAATGGCTTGATTTATTGGGTATGAAAACGCGTGCCGATCAGCCGTTCAATAAGCTTTCCTACGGCGACCAGCGGTTGCTACTGATTGCCCGTGCCATGGTGAAGCACCCACCGCTTCTGATACTCGACGAGCCCTGCCTGGGTCTTGACGACATGAACCGCCAGCTCGTTCTCGCGCTCATCGAGAAAATCTGTGAAGGCAAGGAAACCACGGTGCTGTACGTCAATCACCACACGGAAGACAGGATAAAGGAAATAGACAACCATTTAACGCTTGATAAAAACCATTAGGCGCCGACGTTTTCGTAGCCGCTTTCACCCTAAAAAGCGCCATCGGCACGAAGCTAATGGCGCTTTCAAGTTGCCTAAACTGTCAGTTTGAAATCATCAGTTTTTAAATCACCAGTTCCTGAAGTATCCGTTAAAACTCACTCACCTCAACTTGCCTTCTGCTGGGTAAAGGTGGGTGCTGCCTTAAACTGTCGCATCAAGCCAAAGTAGAACGCGCCTCCTAATCCTGCACCAATGAGCCAACCGTAGCCGCCCAAGCTTGAAAGGGCGGGGACTAACACCGTAGAGAGTGAGAAAAGCGCTGCGCCACCGAACGCAATCAGCGCACGCGAATTCCAGCCGTTGGTGTAGTAGTAGGTGCTGCCTGGTTTCGATGAGAACAGCGCCTGAATATCCAGCTGTTGGCGTTTAATCAGGTAATAGTCCACCACGATAATGCCGTAGAACGGGGCGACGATGGCGCCTAGCGCATTTACGAAACCGGGAATGCCGATCTGGCTGATAAACGATATCCAGAAGGCGCCGACAAAAAAGGCGATAACGGCGGTAATCAAGCCACCCACCTTAAAGCTGATTTTGCTGGGAAAGAGGTTGGCCAGGTCATAAGCGGGCGGAATAAAGTTGGCGACCAGGTTAATGCCCACGGTAGCGGCAAAGAAGGTGAGGGCGGCGATGATGGTCAGCGGTAATGAATCAACGCGCTCAACAATGTCGGCGGGGTTGGTGAGCGCCTCGCCAAACAGTACCAGCGTACCGGCAGTAATAATAAGCGCGATAAACGAGAAAAACGCCACGTTAAGCGGTAACCCAAGCAGGTTGCCCAGCTTCATTTGCCGCTCGGTTTTTACAAAGCGGGTAAAGTCGCCAAAGTTGATCACCACGGCCGCAAAGTAGGCCACCATGGTGCCTACAATGGCAAGAAACGCGCCTACGGCGCCCACGTTTTGCTCACCGCTTCCGCTAAAGATGGTTCCAATGGCGGGTAGCAACTCGTCTCCTGCCTGGTACCAGACAATCCCCATCAGCACGACCATAACCACGTACACCAGCGGGCCTGCCAGGTTTAAAAAGTGCTTAATCCGTTCGATGCCTTGCCAGAAGATCGCGATTTGAAAAAGCCACACGATGACAAAAGACACCCATGCGACGCCAGAAAGGCCCAGGAAGGTCGTGCCACTGCCCGCACCAATAAAGGCGGTAATCAGCAGGGCGACTGCCGTTGATGCGAAATAGGTCTGCACGCCGTACCAAAAGATACCCACAATCGCGCGTAGCATGGCAGGCAGATTGGCACCGCGCACGCCCATGCTGGCGCGCACCATCACTGGAAAAGGGATGCCGTATTTAACGCTTGGTTTACCCGTGAGGTTCACCAGATACATCACAATGACACCGGCGAGAATAATCGCTGCCATCACTGCCCATCCGTTCAAGCCATAGGTGAGGAACAGTGATGCCGCGAGGGTATAGCCAAACAGGCTTTGAATATCGTTGGACCACACGTTAAAGATTTCAAATGCACCCCAGGTACGTGCCTGGGGCTTTAAGGGGGCCAAGTCTTCATTATAAAGCGAGGGATCGAACTGCTTGATATCAAGATCGCTGTTAGGCGGTTGCTCATGCATGGCAGGCTCTCTCTGCATTAATCGTCAGCACGGCTACACGTGTGCAGCCGCCGGTTGGGAAGGGTTAGCGTGTAAAACGCTGGCAGGCGGGCCAGTGTTTCATCAGTAGGTAATAGGTAAGGCCGGCGGGAATTAAGCTGGCGTACCAGGAGACCGCAGAGAAAGAGAGTGCTGCCAGGATGCCCACCGCGGTCGCAACGAGAGCCGCTTTATTGACGCCTTGATAAGGACCGGTGGGATCGTAGAGCTTGCTGATATCCAGCGTGCGGCGGCGGATGATGTAGTAATCCACCACCAGGATGGCAAAGATAGGGCCAAGAAAGGCCGAGTAGGTTTGGACAAACAGCTGTAAACCGGCGGCTGAGCCCGGTTGAACCAGCTTCCAGGGGAAAGTGGCAAACGCTAATAGGCCGACAATGACGGTCGCGACCGGGAACTTGATCTTGAAGATGTCCATTAGTACATAGGTAGGCGGCACCACGTTGTTCAGTACATTGGTCGTGACCTGGGCAAAGGCGATAAACAGCAGAGTGGTCATTAGTAGCGGCGTGTTATCCACTGCATTGGCAAACACCTGAATGGGGTCTGCGGTGCCTGTGGCTTCCGACACCATATAGCCGATCAGGCCCATAAACAGCGTGCAGGGTAGAATTGACATGGCGTAAATGGTGGTAAGCAGGCTCTGGGCCGTGCCTTTTTTATGTTCACGTGAGTAGTCGCTGACGTTAAGCATCATGGTGCTGTAGATGCCTAAAAAGAGCATGGTGGCGCCCCAGAATGGCATACCCCAAGAGCCTTCCATGGTGAACAGGCTGGCGGATAATTCATCGCCATAGCGCTGCACCGTGGCGTAAAACATGTACATCAGCGATGCCAAAATAAACGCGCTGCCGATATTTTCCAGCCACTTGATGCCTTGAAAGCCCATCACCGAAAGGCCGATTTGCAGGAATTGGAAGGTAATAAAGTAAAACACCAGGTTATCAAAGCCGAATAGGGTCGCTGACACCATGTTGAGTGCCCCTGCGCCAATCCAGCTTTGAAAGCCGTACCACACCACGGCAGGCAACGCGCGAACCAGACCGGGAATACGCGTACCGGTAAACCCAAATGCACTGCGCGCCTGCACCATAAACGGAATGCCGTATTTGTAGCCCGCCGCACCGTTAATCGCCAGCGCAATGCCGATGACAAAGCACCCGATGGCGATGGCAAGCGTTGCCTGTAGCAGGTTTAACGTACCTACAACGCTTGAGCCCATGGCAAAGGTACCGATGGAAACGCAGCCACCAAACCAGGCCAGAAAGTAGGAGCCTCGCCCCATAATTCGGGTACCCTGGGGGGCCAGGCTTTCCTCCCCCAGGGCTTTGGTGCGCGCTGTAGAAGAGTCTTCTGACGCAAGAGCAGCATTTGAAATGCTCATGATGTCGTCCTCGCAAGATTATGAGTATTGTTGGTTTCTCAGGTTTTAGCCTGAAAGATGCTTGCGGCATGGCGTACTACTGGACGTTCTGGTTCTTTTACGAATGCACTGCTTAACGAATTTCTGACCTTCTGATGACCGTGCTATTTAAGCGGCAATTGAAGGTTTGATAGGGCTGCAAACTTACCGGTAAAAGGCTTGGGTCGTGGGTAAGCAAGGTCGCCATGTTTGCTGGTATGCAGTCCCAAGCCGACCAGGGATTCTGCAAGCTTCAAGGCTGCGCTTACACCTTCAACGACGGGTATGCCCACTTCGCGGCTAATCTGTTGGGTGAGGTTCGCCATGCCACCACAGCCCAGCACAATGGCGCCGATATCATCTTCATCCTTGGCGCGGCAGCACTCCTCGACAATTCGGGTAAACGCCGCATCGGGGTGGTGCTCAAGGTCTAGTACCGGAATTTCAGCGGCGCGAATGCGTCGGCAGTGGTGGCGAAAGCCGTACTGCTCAAGCAGGTGCTCGGCAATAATGCCGGTACGCCCCAGGGTGGTAACAATGGAGAAGCGCGTGCTGATTAGCGTGGCTAAATGGAAGGCTGCCTCTGCAATGCCAATCACCGGGGCACGGGTTAACTCACGTGCGGCAAGCAGACCAGGGTCGCCAAAGCAGGCCACAATATAGGCATCAATACCACCTTGTTGCTCACCTTTAAGCACCTCTTCGGCCACGCCTACCGCGCTTACAACTTCATCAAAATGGCTTTCAATGGAAACCGGACCTGATTCAGGTTGAGACGAGCTTATGTGGGTCCCCGGAGAGGCGTAAAGCTCAGCAGCCTGCCCAATGGCTTGGGTCATGGATGCCGTCGTATTGGGGTTAATAATATGTATGTGCACAGCACGCGATCCTATAGGTAAACAATTCGAGGTATCTTGTATACAAAAATAGGGGGCTTTATCGCCAAGAGCAAGGTCTTTACTCTCATTAAAAAGGCTAATAGATTCGAATACGCACTCAGGCTTAGAGTTTTTTAAGTTACAAGAGGTGTGATGTGTTGGTCAGTCACTCCTGGGCATATTGCCGTGGACTATTAATGTGTTTATTTTGTATACAAGACTGATCGATTAATTAAATTTATACGCTTGGTGATAACCGAAGGGCCCGCTGATGACGCTAACCACTGACCTCTGCTATCCGCGTGACTTAAAGGGCTATGGGCGCACACCGCCGCATGCCAACTGGCCAGGCAAGGCCAAAATCGCCGTGCAGTTCGTCCTCAACTATGAAGAGGGTGGGGAGAACTGCGTGCTGCACGGAGATAATGGCTCTGAGCAGTTTTTATCCGAGATTATCGGCGCGGCCAGTTACGCCGACCGCCACTTGAGCATGGAGTCGATATACGAGTACGGCTCTCGGGCAGGCGTGTGGCGGATCCTTCGCGAATTTGAGCGGCGGGGGCTGCCTTTAACGGTATTCGGTGTGGCGATGGCGCTAGAGCGAAACCCTGATGTCGCCCAGGCATTCAAAGCGTTGGGGCATGAGGTCGCGTGCCACGGCTATCGCTGGATTCACTACCAGGAAGTAGCCGAACACATTGAGCGTGAACACCTGCAAAAAGCCGTGGAGATATTTCAGCGCTTATACGGAGAGAAGCCAGCGGGGTGGTACACCGGGCGCGATAGCCCCAATACCCGTAAGCTGATTCTGGATGAAGGCGGTTTTCTTTACGATAGTGACTATTACGGCGACGATCTTCCCTTTTGGACGACTGTTACCGACAGCCAAGGGAGTGATCACTCTCATCTGATTGTGCCCTATACGCTGGACACCAACGATATGCGCTTTGCTGCGCCGCAGGGCTTCAATACGGCGGATCACTTCTTTACTTACCTACGCGATGCCTTTGATGTGCTGTATGAAGAGGGTGAAGAAGCGCCCAAGATGCTCTCCATCGGCATGCACTGCCGCTTGTTGGGGCGCCCGGGACGTTTCCGCGCCCTACAGCGCTTTTTGGACTATATAGAAACCCATGATCGCGTATGGGTCGCCCGACGCGTCGATATCGCCCGTCACTGGGCGAAACACCATCCGCCCGTTACCTCATAAAAGGTCATTCAATGAGCAACCCAGTTTATTATGCCCCTCAAGGCGGGCATCCACCGCAAACCCAAATAACGGCGGATCGGGCCGTTTTTACCGAAGCTTACGCGCTAATCCCGAAAGGCGTCATGCGCGATATCGTCACCAGCAACCTGCCGTTTTGGCAGGGCACCCGTGCTTGGGTGCTGGCGCGACCGCTCTCCGGCTTCGCCGAGACCTTCTCCCAGTACATCATGGAAGTGCAGCCCGGCGGCGGAAGCGACAAGCCCGAGCCTGAGGAGGATGCCGAAGGTGTGCTGTTCGTGGTCGAAGGCGAGCTGTCGCTGAGTCTGGACGGCGTGCGCCATGCCATGGCGCCGGGCGGCTATGCGTTTATTCCGCCGGGTGTGGAGTGGCGAGTGCGCAATGAATCCCGCGAGCCCGTTCGCTTTCACTGGATTCGCAAGGCCTTCGAGTACGTGGAAGGCCTTGATGTACCGGAAGCCTTCGTCACCAACGAGCAAGCGATCACGCCCAGCGAGATGCCCGGCACGGAAGGGCGCTGGTCGACCACCCGTTTCGTCGACCCTAACGATGTGCGCCATGATATGCACGTCACCATCGTCAACTTCCAGCCCGGCGGCGTGATTCCGTTTGATGAAACCCACGTCATGGAGCATGGCCTTTACGTGCTGGAAGGCAAGGCGGTGTATCACCTGAACCAGCAGTGGGTGGAAGTGGAAGCGGGGGATTTCATGTGGTTGCGCGCTTTCTGCCCTCAGGCTTGCTATGCCGGCGGTCCGGGGCAGTTTCGCTACCTGCTTTACAAGGACGTCAATCGCCACGCAAAGCTCAAGCTCTTTCGCTGAAATGAAGCTTTCGTTGAAATGAAGAAAGCCATGAGGAGGCCAACATGCTGACACTCACCGCCGAGCCGTTGACGCGTGAGGCCTTCGCGCCTTTTGGCGAGGTCATCGACGCGCGCGAGTCACCCTCGTTTGCCATTAACGCCGGGCGTACCCAGCGCCATCACGACCTGGCGAAGGTGCAGACCCTGGGTGAAAACGCCCACACGCTGATCAATCTGTTTGTGAGTCAGCCCGTTTCCTTACCGCTTGAATTAACCTTTTTAGAGCGCCACCCTCTGGGCAGCCAGGCATTTATGCCGCTGCATCAGGAGCGTTTTATTGTGGTGGTCGCACCGCTAGGCGAGACGATTGATCCAAAGGCAGTGCGTGCGTTTGTTACCGACGGCCGCCAGGGAGTTAACTACCGAGCGGGCACTTGGCATGCAATACAGTCGGTGCTTGAGCGTGAAGGCGAGTTTTTAGTGGTGGATCGCGGTGGCGAAGGTAATAACTGCGAAGAGTGTTCGCTCGAAATTACGGTCGATTTACGCGAATAACTTGTGCACACGCCTTACGGTTGTCATCCTGGTGGTCTTATACTGATACGCTAATGACAAACCCCGTGATTGTTTAGGGAAACTATGAACGCACAGACACATATCCCGCTTCGCCGTACCAAAATTGTTGCCACCCTGGGACCCGCCAGTGACCGTGAGGGTGTTTTGGAGGCAATGCTGAAAGCGGGGGTAGATGTCGTACGTTTGAACTTCTCCCACGGTACGCCCGATGATCATCGTCAGCGTCTTTTACGGGTGCGCGAAATTGCTGCCAAGCTGGGGCGCAGCGTGGCAGCACTGGGGGATCTCCAGGGCCCCAAAATTCGCATTGCCCGTTTTAAAGAGGGCATGGTCACCCTGAAAGAGGGGCAGCCGTTTGTGCTGGATATGGCGATGGACAGTGATGCAGGCGATGTTCATCAAGTGGGCTGCGACTACAAAACTCTTGCTCAGGATGTGGGCGCTGGCGACCGCCTGCTGCTGGATGATGGCCGTGTGGTGTTGGACGTTACCCGTGTAGAAGGCCAGCAGGTTCATACCCAAGTGGTAGTAGGGGGCAAACTCTCCAACCACAAGGGTATTAACAAGCAGGGCGGCGGGCTTTCTGCCCCGGCGCTAACGGATAAAGATAAACAGGATTTAAAAACCGCCGTTGAGATTGGCGTCGATTACCTGGCGATTTCTTTCCCGCGCCATGCCGAAGATATGCTTGAAGCGCGTCGGCTGTTGGGCGAAGAGGGTAAAGAGATTGGCTTGGTGGCCAAGGTTGAACGTGCCGAGGCCGTTGCCGATGAGGCGACGCTTGACGGTATTATCGAAGCCTCTGAAGCGGTTATGGTGGCACGCGGTGATCTGGGCGTAGAGATTGGTGACGCCAAACTGGTGGGCGTGCAAAAGCGCATGATCAAGCGCGCTCGCTCGCTCAACCGTGCGGTGATTACCGCCACCCAAATGATGGAAAGTATGATCTCGGCGCCGTTGCCTACCCGCGCTGAAGTGTTTGATGTGGCCAATGCCGTGCTGGATAGCAGTGATGCCGTGATGCTTTCAGCGGAAACTGCCGCAGGCGACTATCCGGTGGAAACCGTGGAAGCCATGGCGCGTGTCTGTTTGGGCGCTGAGCGTGAAAAGGTGGCCCAAGAGTCGGGCCACCGGATTCATGAAGGCTTTACTCGCCCCGATGAAACTATCGCCCTTTCAGCGATGTATGCCGCCAACCATATGACCGGTGTGGCTGCGATTGCCTGCATGACCGCCTCCGGTTATACACCCTTGATTGCCTCGCGCATTCGTTCTGGTTTGCCGATTGTCGGCCTTGCCCATAACCCCATCGCGCAGCGGCGTATGGCGCTTTATCGTGGCGTCGTGTCGCTCCCGTTTGATACGTCAGAAATGAGCGCGACCGAGCTTAATCGCCGTGCGCTGGAACTGCTGGTACAACATAAGCTTGCCGAGCCGGGGGATCATGTCATCCTGACGCGGGGCGATCACATGAATGCCCATGGCGGTACCAATACGATGAAAGTCATGACGATTGATCAGCCTGCTGACTAAAGGACCTGCCTCCATGAACCCGACTCGTCGTCTTATGCTAAAAGCTGCATTAGGTTTGCCTTTGGCCGCGCTGCTTCCCGGTACGGTTTGGGGCGCGCTCGCCTGGGCTGAGGGCGTTGACCCAGAGAGCGATTTACTGTCCCTGGCTATTCATAGTGACGGAGGCCCACACCGGCTGGAAGTGGAAGTGGCCAAAAGCGCGGCGCAGCGTCAGCGAGGGTTGATGGAGCGTGAATCACTGCCTGAAAACCGCGGCATGCTGTTTCGTTTTGAGAGCGAGCAGCCTGCTGGCAACACTTTTTGGATGTACCGCACGCTCATTGTGCTGGATATCGCGTTTATCGATCAGGAGGGGCGTATCGTAGCGATTAACACCATGCCTCCCTGTGAGGCCAGTGTTCCGACCAATTGTCCCTCCTATCCGGCAGGTGCCGCCTTTTGGGCAGCCCTTGAAGTCAATGGCGGCTACTTCGCTGAACGGGGTATTAAAGTGGGCGACTGTATTTCGATTCCGGATCAAGCCGGCTTCTGCAAGCCCATCGATCAATAGGCATCTGCAAAGTGTCGGTCGGTGCTTGCATCGCCATAAGAAACGGTAAAAAGGAACCACATCACGCTTAAGGCGTGGGTGGTTCTTGCCGTTGCCGGAGTGCAGGTAGCGAGTACCCAGGGAGCCTTCGTGCGGGTTTTGGCGCCCAGGGTTTTAGTGGTTGTATTTTGGCTACCCCCGTCTATTGAGCTATACCTTATTAAGCAGCCAGCCTCCAGGCGGCCCAAGCAGGTTTTCGGGAAGTTTGATTGCTTATCTCATACCCCCTATGCAAAAGAGGCATAGCAATTAACGGTGACTAAACGTTACGTAGCGTTAGAGTCGTGTTTCAATAGGCGCCGCACGTATACTTGAAGCCACGCATTGGCTTCGCTAATTAGCGTTTTTTTCGCTAAAGTAGTTAAGGTCGGCACTACAGAATGTCGAACTGTAACAGTTTGTCTTGAAAACGTTTTGGAAGAAAAATCACCCGAGGGAACAGATCATCGGTGGTTCCAAAACGCATAACGCTCACAACATCAAGATAGAGGTGTATCCATGAATCGCCATGTGTTTTCTACCGCCACTTTTTCTGGCGCGTTGATCGCAGCAGCTACGTTTGCTGCCCCCGCTGTTGCTCAAGAGCGCTATATTACAATCGGCACAGGCGGCCAGACCGGTGTTTACTACGTCGTAGGCCAATCGGTCTGCCGTATGGTTAACCGTGGCAGCGAAGAGCACAGCATTCGCTGTAATGCGCCTTCTACAGGCGGCTCTGTTGCCAACGTGAATGGCATGAAAAGCGGTGAGTTGGATCTGGGCGTTGTCCAGTCTGACGTTCAATACCGTGCTTACAACGGCGAAGCCAACTTTGAAGAAGAAGGCCCTTGGGAGGACATGCGTGCGGTATTCACCATGCATGGTGAACCTCTTACTGTTGTCGCGCGTGCGGATGCGGGTATCGACAATATCAGCGATTTCCCAGGCAAGCGCGTTAACATTGGTAACCCAGGCTCTGGCCAGCGCAACACCATGGATGTCGTCATGGAAGCGTTTGGTTGGGACGAAGATACGTTCGCGCTGGCATCTCAGTTGGATGCGGCGGAACAGGCTTCAGCTCTGTCTGATAACAACATCGATGCGATGGTCTATGTCGTAGGCCACCCGAATGGCTCTATCCAGGAAGCCACCACCACGATTGATGCGAACCTGGTATCGGTCACTGGTGATGAAATCGATGCGCTGATCGAAGAGTATCCTTACTACACGCGTTCTGTGATCCCTGGTGGTCTGTACCGTGGTAACGACGAAGACGTTGAAACCTTCGGTGTAGCAGCCACTTTCGTTTCATCTGCTGACGTGGATGAAGAGGTGATTTACGAAACAGTTAAAGCGGTATTTGATAACTTTGATCGTTTCAAACGCCTGCACCCGGCGTTTGAAAATCTTAACGAAGAAGACATGATTTCTGACGGTCTAACAGCACCGCTGCACGATGGCGCTGCACGTTACTACCGCGAGCGTGGCTGGATCGAATAAGACCCAAGTGTGACGCTATTAGCCAGGATCAATAGCGATTGCTTTTGAAGTTCAAGCGCGGGCACCTCGGGTGTCCGCGCTTCTTGTTGAAAGCGCTGATTGTCAGCGCTGACCATTAGGCAGGGCAAGCGTATGCGTGATGACAAACAACCCTCTAACGCCACTGAGAGCGACCTGGAGGATATGGTCGCCGCCAGTGACACAGGGGCAAGGAAGCCTCACGGCGTACCCGGTAAGTTGCTGGTAAGCATTGCAGCAGCGTGGTCGCTGTTCCAGCTATGGATTGCATCTCCACTCCCTTATATGGTCGGCTTCGGTGTTTTTAGTGCTACCGAAGCACGCTCTATCCACTTGGCGTTTGCGCTGTTTTTGGCCTATATGGCCTATCCCGCGTTAAAGCGCTCACCGCGCGACCGTATTCCGCTACAGGACTGGATGTTTGCAGCGGTGGCGGCCTTTTGCGGTGGGTATCTGTTTCTTTTCTATTCAGAGTTGGCGCAGCGTCCCGGGCGCCCTATCACGCAGGACATCGTGGTGGGCATCGTCGGCATTATCATGCTGCTGGAAGCTACTCGGCGTGCACTTGGCCCACCCCTGATGGTGGTTGCCGCGATATTTATTGGGTACTCCCTGTTTGGCCCGTACATGCCGGGCATTCTTGCCCACCGGGGCGTAAGCCTGGGAGGGTTGATCAACCACCAGTGGTTAGGTACCCAGGGTGTCTTTGGTATCGCGCTAGGCGTATCTACCAGCTTTGTCTTTCTGTTTGTGTTGTTTGGTGCGTTGCTCGATAAGGCTGGTGCCGGTAACTATTTTATAAAAGTCGCGTTCTCGATGTTAGGCCATCTTAAAGGCGGCCCTGCAAAGGCGGCCGTTGTGGCATCTGGCATGACCGGGCTAATCTCCGGCTCGTCCATTGCCAATACGGTAACAACGGGTACCTTCACTATTCCCATGATGAAACGGGTGGGATTTAGCGCTGAGAAAGCCGGTGCAATTGAAGTCTCCTCATCGGTGAATGGGCAAATCATGCCGCCGGTAATGGGCGCGGCTGCGTTTTTGATGGTTGAGTATGTAGGCATCTCGTACGTGGACGTTATTAAGCATGCCTTCCTGCCTGCGATTATTTCCTATATTGCATTGATTTATATCGTTCACTTGGAAGCCCTTAAAGCCAATATGCAAGGGCTGCCTTCCAACAACCCTGCCCGTCCCTTGCTCAACAAAATCATTGGTTTTTTAACCGGCCTGCTGCTGTTAATGGGGCTGTCGGTGGTGGTCTATTACGGCCTTGGATGGCTCAAACCCTTGCTGGGAGAGGCGACGCCGTGGGTCATTGCAATCGGCCTGGCCGTTATTTATGTAGGACTTTTAAAAATCGGGTCTCGCTATCCTGAGCTGGAAATGGACGACCCTAACGCCAAGGTTATTAAACTGCCGCAAACACGGCCCACCGTTATGGTCGGTTTGCACTATATTTTGCCGGTTGTTGTGCTGGTTTGGTGCTTGATGGTCGAGCGGCTCTCGCCTGGGCTTTCCGCCTTTTGGGCCACGGTGTTCATGATCTTTATTATGGTGACGCAGCGTCCGATTATTGCCACCTTTCGTGGGCGCAGCAAAATGGCAGCCGATATCAAAGAGGGCTTTTTGGACCTGTGGGACGGCCTGGTGACCGGCGCGCGTAACATGATCGGTATCGGTATCGCGACGGCCACCGCGGGTATCGTGGTGGGCGCGGTGTCGCAAACCGGTGTGGGCCTGGTGCTTGCAGATGTGGTTGAAATCCTGTCAGGCGGTAACCTGATGATGATTTTGTTTTTAACCGCCTTGTTGAGCTTGATTTTAGGCATGGGCTTGCCCACGACCGCTAACTATATTGTGGTTTCGGCCTTAATGGCGCCGGTGATTGTGATGCTGGGCCAGCAAAATGGCCTGATTGTGCCGCTGATCGCTGTACACCTGTTCGTGTTCTATTTCGGCATTATGGCGGACGTGACGCCGCCCGTGGGGCTGGCCTCTTTTGCGGCAGCCGCCGTGTCGGGAGGGGACCCGATTCGTACAGGCTTCCAGGCGTTCTACTACAGTCTGCGTACGGCAGCGCTTCCGTTTCTGTTTATCTTTAATACGGACCTGCTGCTCATTGATGTTACTCCGATGCAGGGCGTGGTGGTGTTTGTTGTGGCCACCGTTGCGATGCTGATTTTCGCCGCGGGCACGCAAGGTTACATGCTAACGCGCAATCGGTGGT
The DNA here is from genome assembly GCF_052375975.1 of Halomonas sp. TP35. Lineage (NCBI taxonomy): Bacteria > Pseudomonadati > Pseudomonadota > Gammaproteobacteria > Oceanospirillales > Halomonadaceae > Halomonas > Halomonas sp. TP35. The sequence goes on from NZ_JBQSUZ010000004.1 coordinate 205,214, forward strand.
ATGAGTCGCTGTTGCTGCTGTTGGTCGCTTTCACGCTCTTCCGCCCAGGCTTCTGGATGGACAAGATACATGACCCGTATGAGTCGGTGCCGCCTGCCCAGTTTGCTGATGCCCTTGAGCGTGTCGAGGATGGCAGTAATCTGCGAGTGCAAATCGCCGGTGAAGATGACTTTGGTTCACCAATGACGACCTACGTACTGGTCCCGGTACCTCGTGGTGATACGGGCCAGGAGCGTCTGGAAAACCTCGGTATGGAGCTGTATGTAGACGGTGATCAAACGCTTGTCGACTTCGTCGCCTTCGGTAGTCAGGCCGCGGACCTGGGCTTTGACTTCGACCAGGAGATTATCGAAGTACTGGCCCCTGTAAACCGCTGGACGAAAGAGTGGATGTGGCTACCGGCGTTGGCAATATTTGGTTTTGTTGTGCTCATGCAGCGTCGTCGGCGTAGTAAAAAGTCTGATCATGATGGCGCGGCAGTGGCCTAGGGAGGTTGTCATGTACCAAAAAATATTACTGCCCGTGGACTTGAATGAAGAGGGTTCCTGGAAGAAAGCGTTGCCCACGGCGGTAACGCTTTGCCAGACCTTCGGTGCGTCGTTGCACATTGTCACTGTGCTGCCAGAACTCAAAATGCCGATGGTAGGGGCTTACTTCCCCAAGAATTTTTCTGCAAAAGCGCATGAGGCCATGAAAGAGGCGCAGCATACGTTTATTCAGGACAATATTCCGCAGGATGTTAAAACCCAAAGCATTATTGTTGATGGCTCCCCTTGGGAGGCCATTATTAAGGTGGGTAAAAAGCTGGACGTTGACCTGATCGTGATGGCTTCTCATACTCGGCATAAGTTTGTCGACTATGTACTGGGCCCGAATGCTGAGCATGTTGTTCATCATTCAAAGGTGTCCGTCATGATCGTTCGCTAGCCGCTTTTTAAAAGGTGTCAGGCACTATGAAAACTCCAGCTCATATGAGCTGGAGTTTTTTTTAACCCCACGATAACAACTAGTAAAATAATAGTCTTTAAGTGGTTATTTAGGTGTATCTAACTGTAATTAATATATAAAATCGCTTTTTTTCCTGACCTGGGCAAGCAGATCGCGATACTCTACGGGTGTCTGTATCGAAAGTTGAATAGAAAACTATAGAGCAAAGTTATATGAGGATGTCATCGTGAGAACATTATTACTGGGGTGGGTTCTGCTGGCGCTAGGGTCTCCCTTGGCTGGATTTGCCGATGTGTCCACCCCCTTGGAAGCACCAGACGGTGCCGTTTTGCTGGAAGTAAGGGGCAATATTGCAAATGTGAATACCGAGGTGGGTGCCGACTTTGATATTGACATGTTAGAAGGTCTGCCACAGCACGCGTTTGAAACGAGCACGCCTTGGACAAGTGGCGTCAGCCAATATTCAGGCCCGTTGTTACGTGATGTGCTTGAGCTCGTAGGTGCCAAGAGTGATGCGATAGAGGTAGCGGCCCTTAACGGCTATGTGGCTGAAATACCGATCAAGGATTTTTATGATTACGACGTCATTCTGGCGCTTAAACGAAATAACCAGCTCATCCCTATTCGTGAGTTCGGGCCTCTTTGGGTGCTTTATCCGTTTGATCAGGACGAGACGCTGTTAAGTGAAAGAGTGCGCTTTAGAGCTGTTTGGCAGGTTAGGCGTATAGATGTTCTTTAACCGAGCCAAGGTGAGCTCGCCCCGCCTGCTGCGTTACCCTCGTCGCCTTAAACTGGTGGCCATTATTACCGTGTTGCTGTTTGCATCAGCATTAGTAGTCGCTGCTCTGGCCTCTTGGCGGCAGGACAATCTCACACAGAGTCTGCGCGAAGATACCTCCTGGGTAGCCTATAAACTCGATCGTGACGCAGTACAATTGCTTAATCACTTGCTTTCAGAATCCCGTGCAGAGATGACCCTGGCGGCTCAAAACGAGCTGAATATGCGCTTTGAGCTTTTGTATAGCCGCCTTATGTTGCTTCAAGAAGGGGAAGTTAACTCGCTGATTACTGACATTGAAGGGGCGGGGCAGTTGCTAACGCAAATAGGCCAGCAGATGGAACCGCTGGACCTCTTGTTTGCACCTCATGAAGTGCTGGATCAACTGCCCGTTGTTTTAATTGAAGCAGAGCTTGAAGCACTCACCCAGCTAACCGAGCGGTTTGTCATCACCATCAACGGTTACCTGGCGGAGTCTGCCACTGAAGAGCGTCGTGTGTTAAGCACGCTTTATAAATTATTAATGACGCTGCTGGTCGGTATGAGCCTGGCCGTGCTGTTGGTCATTGCGTTCCTGATTCGAGAAATGCGTGAAAGTGCGACAGCCCGGCGCCGACAGGAGCAACTAAGCCAGCAATTGGAAGTGACCGCTGAGCAGGCGCAGGCTGCTAATCATGCCAAGTCCGACTTCCTGGCCATGGTCAGCCATGAGATCCGTACCCCGCTTAATGGCGTGATCGGCATGAGCGAGCTGCTAAGTGAGCCAGCAAGCTCGGCCCAGGTAGAAGATTACGCGCGCACGATTCATGAGAGCGCCAACCAGCTGTTAGCCATGATCAATGAGATTCTCGATTTCTCCAAAATCGAAGCAGGGCATTTAACACTTGAAGCGTCACCTACTGAATTAAGGCCCTTGGTTGATAGCGTGGTAGCGCTATTTGAACCGCGTTCGAGCGCCAAAGGGGTTGCATTAAGCATGCATATCGACCCGCTGGTACCGCGTTGGGTGATGGCTGATGCAGGTCGTCTGAGGCAGATTTTACTTAATCTTGTGGCGAACGCGACCAAGTTCACCGATCACGGAGCGATCACTGTTCGGGTCTCTTCAACGGTGGAACACCAGCTGCTGGAAGTTAGCGACACTGGGTGCGGGCTTAGTGAAGAGCAACAAACGACGTTATTCGAACCTTTTCAGCAAGCGGGTGCATCGGTCGCTCGCCGCTACGGGGGAACTGGCCTTGGGCTTGCTATCTGTAAGCGCTTAAGTGAAGCCATGAACGGGCAGTTGGGTGTGCAGAGTAGGCTGGGGCAGGGAAGTACATTTTGGTGCAAACTGCCGCTGGTTAAAGCGATGCCCGTCGAGGCAGCGCTTCCTAATGAGCAGACGAGAAACTTTGCGGGTACAGCACTGCTGTTAGTGGAGGATAACGCCATTAATCGCAAAGTCGCGATCGAACTTTTGTCACGCTTGGGGTGCGAGGTCGTGTGTGCCGAGAATGGGCAGGATGCGCTAGACATGGCGACGTCCTTGCCGGTGCACTTAATCTTTATGGATATACAGCTGCCCGATATGGATGGCCTGATGGTGACGCAGCGCCTGCGCGAGCAAGGAGGCTGGTTGGCGAACGTGCCCATTGTTGCCATGACGGCGGGAGGCAATGACCGTCAGCGCTGCCTGGCTGCCGGAATGAACGACTACATTACCAAGCCGCTTTCGCTTCGGGCACTGGGTGACGTGCTTGCTCTGCATTTATCGCCGACAGCGCCAGCCCGTAAAACAACGCTACCTGCGCAGTTGCAGGGCGATACGTTTGAGCGCGATGTTTTTGAACACAATGTTTTTGAGCACAATGTACTGAATGCTGACACGCTCAGCATGCTTCAGGAGAGTCTGGGCGATGAGCACTTGATAAATCTGGTTGCTTTGTATCATCAGCAGATCAGCGACTACGTGTCCCAACTGAGCGCGTGCCTTGCCACGCCGGAAGCGCCTTTTAGCGAACAGGCACGGCAGCAGATAGTCAGGTTGGCACATCAGCTTCGTGGGGAGTCACTGAGTATGGGCGCAGAGGCGCTGGCGGAGAAGGCCAAAAGCCTTGAAGTGTTAGCTCGTGAGGAGGGAAATACAAAAAGCCAGCTTGATGAATCACTTGGTGTAGTGCGCCACACCGCAGCACGAACCCACAGCGCACTCAAACGTTGGCGGCAGAGGCAGTCTTCTACCAAGGGATAAGGGCTAACCCCGGCATCAAGCTATATCGTCATTGGCAATAATAAACAATACTGTTAGGGCACGTTTAATAATCATAATCCTCAGGAGCCTTCTCATGATTTATGCCAATCCGGGTGATAATGGGTCCGTCGTCTCGTTTGAAAAACGCTATGGTAATTACATCGGTGGTGAGTTTGTTCCGCCCGTTAATGGGCAGTATTTCGATAATATTAGCCCTGTGAATGGTCAGGTCTTCTGCGAAATTCCGCGCTCTACTGCTGACGATATCGATAAAGCCCTCGATGCAGCCCATAAGGCTGCACCTGCTTGGGGGAAAACCTCTGCCGCTGAGCGCAGCAATACCCTGCTAAAAATTGCTGATCGCATTGAACAGAACATTGAAAAGCTGGCCGTGGCAGAAACCTGGGATAACGGCAAGGCCGTGCGTGAAACCCTGAATGCTGATATTCCTTTGGCGGTTGATCACTTCCGCTACTTTGCGGGCTGCATTCGGGCGCAGGAAGGCTCCGCTGCTGATATTGACGCCAACACAGTGTCTTATCATTTTCATGAGCCGCTGGGCGTGGTGGGTCAGATCATCCCCTGGAACTTCCCGATTTTAATGGCTGTTTGGAAGCTGGCCCCTGCGCTTGCCGCCGGTAACTGCGTAGTACTTAAACCTGCCGAACAAACGCCAGCATCTGTGCTGGTGCTGATGGGATTGATTGGAGATTTGCTGCCGCCGGGTGTGGTCAACATCGTCAATGGCTTCGGTGCAGAAGCCGGCCAGGCACTGGCCAGTAGCAAACGTATCGCCAAAATCGCCTTCACCGGTTCCACGCCGGTGGGGTCACATATTCTTAAGTGCGCCGCTGAAAACATTATTCCTTCCACCGTGGAGCTGGGCGGTAAATCACCCAATATCTACTTTGCCGATATCATGAACGCCGAGCCGACGTTTATCGATAAAGCGGTAGAGGGTCTAGTGCTGGCCTTCTTTAACCAGGGCGAAGTGTGTACCTGCCCCTCACGTGCGCTGATTCAAGAGAGCATGTACGAAGAATTCATGGTCAAGGTGCTTGAGCGCACCAAGACTATTAAGCGTGGCAACCCCTTGGATACCGACGTGCAAGTAGGCGCTCAGGCCTCTCAAGAGCAGTACGACAAGATCATGTCGTACATGGATATCGCCCGTGAGGAAGGCGCTGAATTTCTGACCGGTGGAGGTAAAGAAAGCTTCGACCCCAGCTACGACAAGGGTTACTACATCCAACCGACGCTGCTGAAAGGCGACAACAAAATGCGCGTCTTCCAGGAGGAGATCTTTGGCCCGGTGGTGGCGGTCACCACCTTTAAGGATGAAGAAGAAGCGCTGGCGATTGCCAACGACACCGAGTTTGGCTTGGGTGCAGGTGTATGGAGCCGGGATATTAACGTTGCGTTTCGCATGGGGCGGGGCATTCAGGCTGGTCGCGTATGGACCAACTGCTACCACCAATATCCCGCTCATGCGGCATTTGGTGGCTACAAGAAGTCCGGCGTTGGCCGTGAAACCCACAAGGTAGCGCTTGAGCATTATCAGCAAACCAAAAACCTGCTGGTCAGTTACGACATCAATCCGCTGGGCTTCTTTTAGTCGCAGCCATCCTGGTATACGCACAGCAACGCCCGGCAAAAGCCGGGCGTTTTGACGTATCAAGCGGGCAGAAAGCGTTTATTCGCTAGCCGTTTCCGCACTGTTTTCACGCTGACCGTGTCTACCGTGGCCTCTACCATCCCCGTGGTGCTCGTCACGCATTTCTTTCATGGCGTTCTTTAAAGACTCGCGCTCCTCTTCGGAAAGAATATCCGCAACTTTATCCTGATGCTCTTTACGCAACGCCTGCATGGCCTGGAAGTGCTCTGCGTTTAGCTCATTGAGGGCCGTTTGCTGCTCCTCGTTCAAACCGGCGCGGTCGTACACTTCATGGCGGCGCTCTTCCATGCGCTGCGAGAAGGCTTCGCGGTCAGCGCCTGAATGACGACCTTCATGCTGGTCTGCCTGTGCAACCACAGCAAGTGGGGTTAGCGCGATAGCCAGCAGAGCCGGGGCAAACATTTGGCGTAATGACATTTTCATAACGTACCTCCTGGTAAGTTGACAATGTCAGTATTGAGCGGGGGAGTGCAAACCGTATGCACGGAGTGTGCAATAACGGTGATGATCCCTTCAATCGTGTAGCACCGATTATAGGGCTCAATGTTGGTAGGGAATTGGTGCCGTGCAAGGTTGGCAGTGGGCGGGAGGGATGGCGCCGCTCACTTCAGAAGTTTGTATAAGGTTTTGTACGTCATTTTGGCCAACAATCCGACTTAAACAGGATTGACAGATCAATTGGCTATTGCTAGCTTTTAAGTAACTAAACGGTTATAAAAATAAAAAGGTAGCCAATGAGAATCTCACTGTGCAATGAAGTTTTGGCACATCTTGATTTCGAACATCAATGCCAGTACGCATACGAGCTGGGGTATGACGGTCTTGAAGTCGCGCCTTATACCTTGTCAGGTAATCCTGGAAATTTGTCCGAAAAAGAACTTCTTGGTTACAAAGCTATGGCCGAGGATGCCGGAATCGCTATTACCAGCCTGCATTGGCTACTGGTGGCACCGAAGGGCTTATCCATTGTCGATCCTGACAAAACCTTGCGTGACCAGACGTTCGAGTTGATGTATCGGCTGATTGATCAGTGTGCAGTTCTTGGTGGTTCTGTGCTGGTGCATGGATCACCCAGCCAACGCCACTTGAGCCGTGATGGGGACCGCGAGCGCGCGGAAGCGTTCTTTGACGCAGCGGGAGAGCGGGCAGCGCAGGCAGGTGTTACCTACTGCATTGAACCGCTTGCGCGCAGAGAGACCAACTTCATTAACACCCTGTCGGAAGCTGTAGAACTGGTTAAGCGACTGGACCGACCTCATCTGAAAACCATGCTGGATACATCCGCCGCGGCTAACACCGAAACCGATACACCTGCCCAGCTGTTGGAAACCTGGCTGCCATCCGGGCTGATTGCTCATATTCAAGTTAATGATCGCAACCGACGTGGCCCCGGCCAGGGTGATAATCGTTTTCGAGGAGTGATTGAAGCGCTTGGGCGGCATGGTTGGGCGGGGACATTGGCGGTTGAGCCCTTTATCTATGAACCCGATGGCCAAGCCACGGCGGCGCGCGCTATTGGCTACCTGCGCGGGCTCATGGAGGTATGAAATGAATGCTCCCAAACTGATTGTATTGTCAGCCGTGGCCTTTGAAAGAGACCTCCGTATGCGGCTCCCGTTTCGCTTTGGCGTGGTGACGCTGCGCGAAGCGACGCAAGTCTACTTGCGGATTAAGGTTCGGGATGCAGATACCGGACTTGAAGCTGACGGACACGCCGCTGAACTGATGGTGCCTAAATGGTTTGATAAATCACCTGCGCTGAGCGAAGCGGACAATGTTGATCAACTGCGCCGTTCAGTTAAGTGCGCCATTGATCTCACGCTGAATGCCGAAGACCCTTTGACCGCCGCCGACCATGCCTGGCGCCTGGATGCCAAACAGCGCAAAACGCTTTCCGATGAAAACGGACTAGTGGCCGGTTTCGGCCCAGCGCTAATGGCCAGAGCCGTGCTTGATGCGCTGGCCCGGCTAAAAAAGCTCTCTTTTTACCAGGTTATTCAGCGCAACGTGGCGGGGCTTACATCCGAGCACTTGCCGGATGACCTTGAAGGTTTTGAGTTGGATGAGTTTCTGGCCAGCTTGCAACCCCGATCAAGCATCGCCTTGCGTCATACCGTTGGTCTTGCCGATGCCTTGACGCCCAACGACATCACTGAGCGCCTCGATGACGGTCTTCCCGAAAGCCTCAGTGAAGTGATCTATGTTTACCAGCCGAATTACTTCAAGTTAAAGGTCAGTGGCGATCTGCATACGGATCTACAGCGGTTGACCGATATAGCGGCGTTGCTGGAACGGCTGCCTGACTATCGAGTCACGCTGGATGGTAATGAGCAGTTCGCATCCGTGCAGCATTTCGTCGACCTGCTTGATGCCATCGAAGGAGCGCCTGCACTGCGCCGTCTGCGTCAAGTATTGCTCTTTGTAGAGCAGCCACTACCCAGAGCGTTGGCGCTGGACTGCCCGGTGCATGCGTTGTCACGGCGCGTCCCCCTGCTGATCGACGAAAGTGACAGTGAACTGAACAGTTATCACCGGGCTCGTGAACTTGGTTATCAGGGCGTTTCGTCGAAGAACTGCAAGGGCCTGTATCGCTCCCTGATCAATCTTGCTCGAACACAGCACTGGCCAGGGGAGGGCTGGTTTTTGTCGGGAGAGGACCTGACCACTCAGGCAGGGCTTTGTGTGCAACAGGATCTAGCCCTGGTAGCGCTGCTGGGCTTGGAGCACGTTGAGCGCAATGGTCATCACTATGTGGACGGTATGAGTGGAGCGGCGGAGTCTGAAATGGACGCCTTCGCTCAAGCCCACCCTTCGTTATATCGACGTGACGAAAGTGGGCTGCATCTGCGAATTAATGAAGGGCGTATTGCCCTGGATTCGCTCGGCGGTATCGGTTTTACCAGCGAAGCAGTACCTGCGTATGACGTTATGCGCGTCATAACCTAACGACATAAAAGCAACAAGAGGATAGTCAATGGCTACACAATCTTTAGGCATCATCATGAATGGCATTACGGGCCGTATGGGCATGAATCAGCACCTGATTCGGTCGATCCTGGCTATTCGCGATCAAGGCGGTGTCACCCTGAGTAATGGCGACCGAGTCATCCCCGACCCGATCCTGGTAGGCCGTAATGCAGACAAGCTCAAACGCCTTGCGGAAACCTACAAGGTGGAGCGCTGGACCACCGACCTGGATGCGGCGCTGGCCAATAAGGATGACCGCATTTTTTTCGACGCGGCCTCAACACAGTTGCGTTGTGAATTACTGCGCAAGGCGATCAGTGCGGGCAAGCACGTTTATTGCGAGAAACCGATTGCCGAAAACCTGGCCGATGCCCTCGATATCGCCCGTACCGCCGAACAAGCGGGCGTCAAGAACGGTGCTGTCCAGGACAAGCTCTGGCTTCCCGGTTTGCTGAAGCTAAAACAGCTTAACGATACCGGCTTCTTCGGGCGCATTTTGAGTGTCGACCTGGATTTCGGCTACTGGGTGTTTGAGGGCGACACCGTGCCTGCACAGCGTCCTTCCTGGAACTACCGCAAGGAAGATGGCGGCGGCATGATCCTGGACATGATGTGCCACTGGCGCTATGTCATCGATAACCTTTTTGGTGAGCCGACATCCCTGGTGTGCTTGGGTAAAACGCACATTCCCGAACGCTGGGATGAAAACGGTAATGTCTACAAGGCAACGGCCGATGACGCTTGCTATGCGACGGTGGAACTCGACAACGACGCTATCGTGCATATCAAGTCGAGCTGGAACACCCGGGTGCGCCGCGATGACCTGGTGACCTTTCATGTTGATGGCACCCATGGTTCAGCCGTCGCAGGCCTAACCGATTGCTACATTCAGCCACGTGAGGCAACCCCCAAGCCCACCTGGAACCCGGACCAGAAGCAGACAATGGACTTCTTCGGCGACTGGCAGAAAGTCCCCGAGCGTGAATCGACCGATAACGCTTTCAAGCATCAATGGGAAATGTTCATCCGCCACGTGGTGGAAGACGCGCCTTACCGCTGGACGTTGCGCGAAGCGGCCAAGGGCGTTCAATTTGCCGAGCTGGCGCTGCAAAGTTCCGCCGAGCGCCGTTGGCTTGACGTACCTGCGCTGGAGAAGTGATATGAGCCCCCGATTGATATTGCCTGACAATGTTGGCAAACCGGTTGCGTATCAACTGGGCGAACCACTGTCGTTCACGGGAAACCTTGGCGCTCCCAAATCGAGGGTTGCCTATGCAGCAGCTCATGTAGTGTCTGACCCGCTGGCGCTGGTTGATCCCTGGCTGGGTACTGCCATTGATTGGGAGCGTACCATCGACTATCGGCGGCACCTGTGGCGTTTGGGCTTTGGTGTTGCCGAATCGATGGACACGGCCCAGCGAGGCATGGGGCTGGACTGGCCGACTAGCCTGGAACTGATTCGTCGTTCAATCGACGCCGCGCGCGATATGCCAGGCGCCACCCTGGCATGCGGTTGCGGTACTGACCACTTGGGGCCGGAGAACTACAAGGATATAGACGGGGTAATCCGCGCCTACGAAGAACAGATGAGCGCGATTGAAGCCTTGGGTGGACGACTGATCATAATGGCCAGCCGCGCATTGGCGGCCTTGGCTACCTCGCCGGAGGATTACGGCCGCGTCTATGAGCGGCTGCTATCTCAGGCGCAGGAGCCGGTCATTCTGCACTGGCTTGGCGATATGTTTGATCCGGCTTTAACCGGTTACTGGGGGCATGCTGATACAGAACAGGCCATGGAGGTTTGTATCGACATTATTGCTCGCCACGCCGACAAGGTAGACGGTATCAAGATCTCGCTGCTGGATGCGGACAAGGAGATCGCCATGCGTCGGCGTTTGCCCGCTGGCGTAAAAATGTACACGGGAGACGATTTCAACTATCCCGACCTGATCGCCGGTGACGAACAGGGCTATAGCCATGCGTTGCTGGGTATCTTCGATCCTATCGCCCCGGCGGCAGCCGCCGCCATGGCCGCATTGGATGCGGGGGATCTAGACACCTATCACCGAATATTTGCGCCAACAGTGCCACTGGCTCGCCATGTTTTTGCCGCACCCACGCGTTTTTACAAAACGGGTGTAGTGTTTCTGGCTTACCTGAACGGTCATCAGGATCACTTCACCATGGTTGGCGGGCAGGAAAGCACCCGCTCTACCTTGCACTTGGCCGAGCTGTTCCGGCTCGCTGACCAGGCCGGGCTGCTGCGTGATCCCGAATTGGCCACGCAACGCATGACGCACGTAATGGTAACGCGGGGGGTGGCGCAATGATCGCACAACCACTGACGGACTTTAGCCGACTGTCGATCAATGATGCCACGACCAAGGTTCAATGGACCCTGGAAGAGGAAATTCGTGGCTATGCTGACATGGGCATCCATGGAATTTCCATCTGGCGCGACAAGCTGGAAGCGTGCGGGGTAAGCAAAGCGGCCCAACTGCTACGCGATAACAACATGACTGTTACCGGCGTTTGTCGCGGCGGTATGTTCCCGGCGACCACGCGAGAGGCCCGCAAGGCCGCAGTTGAAGACAACTGGCGCGCCATAGATGATGCCGCGCAACTGAATGCACAGTGCTTAGTGCTGGTGGTGGGTGGCCTGCCGGAACACTCCAAGGATATCGCCGGTGCCCGCCAGATGGTCCTCGATGGAATGCATGGCATTGTTGAACATGCCCGCCAGGCAGGTATGCCGTTGGCCATAGAACCACTGCATCCGATGTACGCGGCAGACCGCGCCTGCGTTAACACCATGGGCCAGGCGAATGATCTATGCGATGTGCTTGGCGAAGGCGTCGGCATAGCGCTCGATGTCTTCCATGTGTGGTGGGACCCGGAGTTGAAGAAACAGATACAGCGGGCCGGCAAGGAACGGCTATTGGCTTTCCATATCTGCGACTGGCGCATGCCGATGTCTGACATGCTGCTGGATCGCGCCATGATGGGCGATGGCGTCATTGATATACCGCTGATTCGCAGCTGGGTCGAAGCCGAAGGCTACCAGGGCTTCCATGAGGTGGAGATATTTTCTGCGGATCATTGGTGGAAGAAGCCCGCCGAGGAAGTGCTTCAGGTGTGTAAGGAGCGTTATCTGACGGTGGTGTAAATCAATGACACTGTGATCAAAACGAAACTGTGATTAAAGCTAAGCCGTAATTAAAACCAAAGCGCGACGATTACTATAAAAATAAACGTATCAAACGTGTTCGGAGTCCATGAATCCCTTTGAGCAAACTAGAGCGGCTTTAACGCTGCTTGAATAACAACAACGGAGAGATCTATGAATGTCATTAAGGCCACACTGAGCAGCGGTTTAATAGCGGCTGTCACCTTGACGGGGGCCGCGCTGGCGGAAGATTGGCAGCCCACGAAACCCATTAACATCATCGTGCCTTGGGGCGCGGGCGGCTCTACTGACCAGGTGACCCGAGTAACCGCCGCTCTCCTGGAAGAGCACTTGGGTCAGAGCGTGGTGGTGGTAAACCAAAGCGGTGCCTCCGGTGCTATTGGTACACGGGAAGTGTTGGAATCCGCACGAGATGGCTACACATGGACCGCCAATGCCATCGCCAATAATGCTAACTACTCAATTACCGGTCTGATTGAAGACACGGATATTGATGATTGGCATATTTACCTGTCGGTCGCTAACGTGCCGGTGGTCAGCGTCCCCTCCAACAGCGAGTTCGATAGTTTCGGCGAGCTACTTGAGGCATTGAACGAACGTGGCAATCAAATCACCGTGGCAACCGCTGGGGTGACATCCTCCGGCGGGACCGCTATTGCCACGCTCAGCGATGAGGGTGGCTTTGACTACAACATGATCACCTACGACGGTGGCAATCCCGCCGTGGTGGCGGCAGCACGCGGCGAAGCCATGCTGACCACTCAGCTGGCCGTAGAGCAGGCAGAGATGCTCCGAGGCGGGCGACTTAAGCCTTTGGCCGTGCTCAGTGATCGTTCCTTAACAATTGATGGCATGGACGAGCCCATTCCGCCCATCACTGAATGGCTGCCCGACATACACGTCGCACCTGACTACTTCGGGATTTTTATCCCGCGTGGCGCGCCGGATGAAGTCGTCGCTACCATGGACCGCATCTGGGAGGAGCATATTATGACGTCCCAGGAACTGCAGGATTATGCGGACAGGCAAGGCGCCATCTTTGACCCATCCTATGGCGATGAAGCGCGTGAGCGGGCCATGCCGATCGCTATTCAAGAAGCCTGTGCCTACGTTGACCGCGGCGAGGCTGAGATTGATCCCATCGAAATCGGTATTGATTGTGAAACGCGCAGCGAAGTGTCCCAGTGACAGCGAGGGCGGCCGGGAAGGCCGCCCCTGCTTTTTACCCAAGCCTGTGGCTCCGTTCATCTATCAATGTTATTTGCCTACCCATAGGAGAAATGACCGATGACGAATAACTCCAACCGTTTGAGCCAAGCCGACCTGGTCTCCGGCATTGTATTTGTGGTGTTGGGTCTAACGGTCTTCTATTTGTCCTGGACCATGCCACGCCTTGAGTCGAGAGGTATACATCCTTCGACCATCCCCGGCTTGGTACCCATGATTCTGGGTGGTTTGCTGGCGCTCAGCGGTCTGCTCTTGGCTTTGCGCTCTTGGCGTCAGGGGGCGAGTAGGCACTTCAGCCCCCTAAATAGCCTGCGCGCTATGCTGGCTAACGAAGAATCCCGACGTCTGTTGGCCATGTTAATTCTAACGTTGAGCTATGCACTGATATTGGTCGGCTGGTTACCGTTTTGGCTGGCGACCTTTGTGTATATTTTTGTCTCAATCGTATTGTTTGAGCGCTATTTGACCGCTAAACCCGTGCCATTGGCGCGTTGCTTGATCCTGGCAGGCATCCAATCGGTAGTGGTGGCGTTGGTAGTCACGCTGGTATTCCAGGAAATTTTCCTGGTGCGTCTGCCATGAAGGGCTCTATGAGGAAGTCACTATGTTTATGATGGAAGAACTCGGCATGCTGGCCCAAGGCGTGGGGCATTTTATGACCCCAATGAGCCTTTTTAATATTGCCTGGGCGAGCCTGCTGGGAATTGTTATCGGCATGTTGCCGGGCCTGACAGCCACCATGGGGGTGGCGTTGCTGGTAACACTCACCTACGGCATGCCTGGTGACCAAGCCATTCTGACGCTGATCTGTATGTACGTTGGGGCCATTTACGGTGGTGGACGCAGTGCCATTTTGCTGAATATCCCCGGCACTCCAGCCAGCGCAGCAACCAGTCTGGATGGCTACCCACTGGCCCAGCAGGGGAAGGCCGGTTATGCAATGGGGCTGGCCACTACCAGCTCGGCGATTGGCACCTTCGTTGGTATTTTCTTCCTGGCCATACTGGCATCCACACTGGCCGAGTTTGCTTTCAATTTTGGTTCCTATGAGTTCTTCTGGCTGGCGGTCTTTGGGGTTGTCATCTCTGGGCGATTGACCGGTGCCGACGATCCCTTGAAAGGTTATATCGCCGGGCTGCTTGGCTTGCTGGTGGCCATGATCGGGATGGAAAGCCTGCATGCTTTCCGGCGCTTCGATTTTGGCATTTCCAATCTTTCAGGCGGCATCGACATTATCCCCGCCATGGTGGGGGCCTTCGGGTTTGCTGAAATTTTGACCGTTATGCGGCGTAAGCTGGACGCCCAAGTAATTGTTTCTCAAGGGCGCACTATTCCTCACTTTAGGGATGTCTGGAATTACCGTCGAACGGCGATTCGATCCGGAATCATTGGAACGATAGTGGGCATTATCCCCGGTGTGGGCGAAGATATCGGCAGCTGGTCTTCCTATGCCGCCGCACGTCGCGCCAGTAAGGAAAAGGAAAAATTTGGCAAGGGTTCTTATGAAGGGCTGACCGCAGCAGAAACCGGTAATAGTGCTGTCATTCCTGGCGCGCTGATCCCGGTGTTAACGCTGGCAATCCCCGGTTCTACCGCCGCCGCCGTCCTCATCGCCGCCATGTATATTCATGATATTCGGCCAGGCCCAATGCTGATGATTGAGAACCCGGATTTTCTCTATCAGGTTATTGCGATGCTGCTGTTCACCACGGTGGCCATTACTATCTATGGTCTATCGATGACCAAATTGCTGGTCAAGGTATTGAGCGTACCTCGGCAAAAATTGATGCCGGTGATCTATGTGCTCTGCGTGGTGGGTTCGTTTGCCATTTCCCAGCAAATGTTTGACGTCTACGTGATGGTATTCTTCGGGTTAGCCGGCTATCTGCTGCGAGAAATGAAGTATCCCATGGCACCTATTGTGCTGGGCATCATTCTGGGTAGCTTGCTCGACACCAACCTCCGCCGAGGGCTTGCGCTGACCGGAGGTGACATGACCCCTTTCTTTACCCGCCCGGTGAGTTTGGTACTATGTCTAATTAGCGTTATTGCAATCCTGCTGAGTATCCCGGCTGTTAACCGCCTGCTCTTGCGAGGTCTGAAAAAGGTGAGGCTAGTAATAAAATGGCCTGTCAAAAACGGAGCGTAATGCGGTCATTCGAATAACTTACAAGGTGCTTATCAGTGGGTCGTAAACGCAATCCGGACTTAACTCGACAAGACATTCTTAAAGCTGCGCACGATGAATTTTGCGAGCGGGGCTTTGAGGGTGCTCGCGTCGACAGCATTGCAGAAAAAGCCGGTGCTAATAAACGCCTGCTTTACCATTACTTTGGCAATAAGGAAGAGCTCTACAAAATCGTATTGCTGGGCGCTTATCAGACGATTCGTGCTGGCGAGCGAGAGTTAAGCCTGGATCAGTACTCGCCGGAAGAAGCCATGGATCGGCTAGTGCGTTTTACCTTCCGGCATTTTCATCAGAACCCCTGGTTCTTGCGCCTGTTGACGACGGAAAATCTCAACTATGCACGCTTTTTGAAAACGCTGCCGGAAGTGAAGCAACTGCATTCACCGCTGGTTGCTCAAATCCGAACTCTGATCCAGCGGGGTGCAGAAAAAGGCGTGTTCCGGCAGGATGTGGACCCGATTCAGCTGTACATTTCTATCGCCGCATTAGGGTATTTCTACATCTCTAATGTCCATACGCTGTCGATCATTTTCGATAAAGATCTTTCGCACATTGCCATGATTCAGGAACGTGAAGCACACGCTGTCTCCATGGTGCTGGATTATCTGCGCTATCGAAAAAACGACTGACAGCCAAGGCTCATCCGCCCACTTGCAAAAGCCTGCTATAAAGGCCCGCATTCGCCAGGCCGCGTTCAAAGCGGCTTGGCCAAATGCTGAACTCCGGTAGCCGGTTGTGGGGAGCGCTTGTAGGCCTTTGAATCCTGCGGGTTAGCCCTCGGGCTGATATTTGTACCCTACTCCATACACCGAACGAATGATCTCCTGCTCGGGGAGGGCTTCGGTGATTTTTTTGCGCAGCTTTTTAATATGGCTGTCGACGGTGCGTTCAGAAACAATCCGGTTGTCTCGGTACATATGGTCCATTAGCTGCTCACGGCTAAAGATCCGTCCAGGTGACTGCATCATTACCCGCAGCAGCTGAAATTCAACCGCGGTGAGGCCCAGGTCATGGCCGTTGGCTAGTGCCTGCCAGCCATCGTCATTCAGGGTCACCGGGGTTGAAACCGCTGCCTCAGGGGTGTGGGCCTGTTCGGCAAGTGCTTGGCTGCGGCGTAGTACCGCTTTCACGCGGGCGACTACTTCGCGGGGGCTGAAAGGTTTGCAGATATAGTCATCGGCGCCCAACTCCAGCCCTAGCAGTCGGTCTACTTCCTCCACCTTGGCGGTCACCATAATAATTGCGATAGCAGGCCACGCCTGACGTATTTCCCGGCAGAGCGTCAAACCATCCTTGCCGGGCAGCATGACATCCAAAAGCACCAACGTGGTGGGGTGCTGCTGCAACCAGGGTATCACATCGTCGCCATGACCCAGCGTTGCAACATTAAAACCGTGAGAGCTTAAATAATCATCCATGAGGCGGGCAATTTTGGGCTCGTCCTCAACAATCAATAGCGGGGCGTCTTGGGACATGGCGGACTCGCTTGTCATTAATGGGAAGTCAGTAACGGAAAACGTAAGGTCCAGCAAAGCCCGCCTAGCGGCGCATTGGATGCCTCAAGCGTTGCACCGTGCGCAATCACCAAGGCGCTTGCAATGGATAGCCCTAGGCCACTACCGCCGCTTGCCCGATTGCGTGACCCTTCAACACGGTAAAGGCGCTCGGTAAGCCGGGAAAGCTCACTTTCCGGAACGCCCGGTGCGCTATCCTGCCAAACAATCACCGCCTGGGCACGCTCAATGTTGAGCGTTACTTGAAGTTTGCCTGGTGCATCGGTGTAGGCGCAGCTGTTATCCAGCAGATTATTCCACAGCTGATGCAGTCGCTGGGCATCACCTCGAATTATCACGTCGGGGGCAATGTGCGTCGTCAGTGTAAGGCCGCTGCCATTGAGCCAACGGTCTGCATCTTCAAGTCGGCTGGCCAGGCTTTCGCTAAGATTCATGGGGGCCAGATGAATATCTAGCGCGCCGGCATCGCTTTGCGAAAGCAGGCGTAAATCGGCGACCAGGTGCTCAAGTTGGGCAACTTCCTGTGCCAGCGAGCTGAGGTTTTCTTGATTTAGTGGGCGAATGCCGTCCTGCATGGCCTCAATCTCTCCACGTAGCACGGCCAAGGGCGTGCGCAATTCGTGGGCGGTGTCGGAGACCCAGCGTGCACGGGCGTCACGGTTGGCTTCTAGCGTCGCCGCCAGCACGTTGAAATCCCGCGCCAAACGGGCAAGCTCATCCCGACCACGCTCAGGTAGGCGAGTATGGTAGTTGCCTTCGGTAAGCCGCCGCGTGGCGATAGCCAGTGCCCGCGTACGTCGACTTAACCACCACGAGAGCCCGGCGGCCAGCAGCAGCGATGCTAGTCCAATCGAGATAACAATAATTACCAGGTTGCGCTGTTGAAGTTCTAGAAAGCGATTTTCCATGCGCTCCATCATCTGCTGAGGAGGGCGAAACCCTAACGAGCCAATGGCCTCGTTGTCGCTGTGGAGCGTGAGCCAGCGCCAATCGCCGGGGCCCATGCGGCCATTCATGGGCGGAATCACAAACTCACCGTTTGGCGCGCGCAGCGCAAAATCCTGCGCTTCGCCCAGGGGTGAGGGGCGTTCACGATGCTCCTGACCCAGTTCAAAGCGTACGATATGCGGCCAGCGTTCCGGGTTGTGTTCAAGCCAGCGCCAGTCCTGCTGGGTTTCCCAGCGGGTAATCAAACCATCGGCCAGCAGCATGGCACGGCGTTCCTGGGCCTGGTTTAAATAGTCGATAAAACCACGGTCGATACTGTAGGAAACGGCTAGAAACATGGTGGCGGAAATGGCCACGTTAACGCTGAGTATGGCCGAGAACAGCTTTAGTCCTAGCCGGGATGGACGCCAAGAGGGCAAGGTAACGGCCATCAGGAAGTGCCCTCCTGAAGAGGTTGGCGAGGCATGCTAAGACGCTCGCGCCAGTTCTCCATACCCAGGTAAAGGCAGGGCACCAGTATCAGCAAAATGGCCGTCGCGAAGATCATGCCAAAGCCCAGCGAGATCGCCATGGGGATCATAAAGCGCGCCTGTCGCGAGGTTTCCAGAATCATGGGCGCCAGGCCCAGAAAGGTGGTAAGCGTGGTCATCATGATGGGCCGCAGGCGCCGGGTAGCCGCCGCCACAATGGCTGCGCGAGGCGCCATCCCTTCGCGCCGCTTGCGGTTGGCGTAATCAATCAGTACCAGCGCATCGTTAATCACCACGCCGGAAAGCGCCAGCATGCCCAGTAGACTGATAATCGAAAGCCCAAACCCCATAATCATGTGGCCCACCACAGCACCAACAACGCCAAACGGAATGGCCGCAAGCACCAGCAAGGGCTGCAAATAGCTTCTGAAGGGAATCGCCAGCAGTGCGTAAAGTGCGGCCAGCATCAGCCACATGGCGGTGCGAAGGGCTGCCAGGTTGTCGGCGGTATCCTGCTGGCGGCCGCCCAGGCTGACCTCAAGCCCCGGCCAAGAGTTTGTAAGCGTTGGGAACACGTCTTCTTGAAGGGTGGCCAGTACCTGGTTAATGGTTTGATCGCCCTCTGAGTCCGCCGTCACGGTGATAATGCGCCTGCCATCAATGCGCTGCAGGCTGCTTGAGGCTTGACTTAAGGTAATGTCTGCCACACGAGCAAGCGGCACGCTAAGCCCGTCGGGTGTGCGTACTGGCATGCGGTAAAGTTCGTTTAAGCTCGCGCGGTCGGCTTCGGGCAGGCGTACCTCTACGCTAATTTCGCTGCGGCCCACAAACTGCTCAACCGCCGTGGCACCTTGTAAAGGTCCGCGCAGTGCCTGGGCCAGGTCGCTGCCGGTCAGGCCTAGCGCCCGGCCTTCTGCGGAAAGGCGCATTTCAAGCTGGGGTTTGCCATCGCCAATCCCGCTGTCAATATCGGTCAGCCCATACTCACCAAGCACTTCGGCCAACCGGGTGGCGGCGGCTTCCAGCACTTGGGTATCGGGGTGAGATAAGCGCAGGCTAAGCGCAGCGCCGCTGCCGGGGCCGCCAAAATCTGACTCAAAACGTACCGACTGGGCGCCCACTAAATCCCCCGCCAGCTCGCGCCATTCACCTGCAATACGTGAAGGTGGCCAGGCTTCCAGGCTGTCATTGGCGATATCGAGCCGTACCTGCAACTCTTCTCCGTCCAGGCGGCTGCGCGTGCTGCTAAAGGCCAGTGTCTCTTCGCGCTCGCTCAACTGCTGGGCGGCGTCCAGTAGCTGTTGGCTAAGTTCTCGGCTAACGCTGATATTGGTGCCAATTGGCAGCGTTACCGTTGCCTGAACTTGATCTGACTCTGCACGGGGCATGAGTGAAAAGCCCAGCCGTCCACTCATAGACCACGCCAGCACTACCACCAGCACCGCAACGCCGATGGAAACACTCAGTAAGCGTTGATTAAGTGCGCGTTGAAGAAACGGTTCAAACTGATGGTATGTAAAGTGATGCAGCCCGCCCTGCAGGCGCTGGCGCAATGCTTCCAGCGGCCGCTGCCAGGCCGGTGTTTCACGCGGTTTACGGCTATGCGCCAAGTGAGAGGGGAGGATAAACAGCGCTTCGGCCCAGGAGATCAAAAACACCGTGACGACCACCACGGGCAGAGTGGCAAACAGCATGCCCAAAAAGCCGGGTAAAAACAGCAGGGGCAGAAACGCCACGATATTCGACAAAATGGCAAAGGTTAGCGGAACGGCAATTTCACCTGCCCCTTTTACCGCCGCATCGCGCAGCGAGTAGCCTTCCTCGCGATAGCTATAGATGTTTTCGCCCACCATGATCGCATCATCCACCACGATCCCCAGCGCGATAATGAAGGCAAACATCGACATCATGTTCAGTGAGACGCCGATCCAGGGCAGGAACAGCATGGCGCCCAAAAAGGCTGTGGGAATACCCAGCGTGACCCAAAATGCTAGCCGCGCTTCAAGAAACAGCGCCATGAGCACCATCACCAGCGCCAGGCCCATCCAGGCATTCTTCAGCAGCAGGCTTAAGCGGTCTTCGTATATTTCCGAGCTGTCGCGTGCAACGTCCAGGCTAACGCCCGGCGGTAGCCCCGCTCGCAAGCGCTCCAGTTCGCCGTAGACCGCCTCGGAAATGCTGGTCGGGGTTTGGTGGCCAATTTGATAGATGTTGACCGACAGCCCCGGCTCGCCATTATAAAACTCTTCACGGTCCGTTTCGGCAAAGCCGTTGCTCACGCGGGCGATATCACCCAGCAAAATGGGCGTGCCCTGGGCAGTGGTAAGGATTGGCAGGTCGGCAAACTCGGCGGCGCTGTTGCGTCGGCCTTGGTAGCGCACCAGCCATTCGCCTTCAGCCGTGGTGAGTTGGCCGCTTGCCAGGTCCAGCGCTTCAGCCCCAATGCGGCTGGCAAGCTGCTGATGATCAAGCCCGTAGCGCTCAATAGCTTCTTCATCCAGATGAATCTGAATCTCGCGCTCGCGATTACCCGAAAGCTCGGCGCGCGAAATACCCTCAGCGGCCTGCAGCTCAGCGCGCACATCCTCGGCGGCGTCGTGAAGGGCGGCAAGCCCAACCGAGCCGTAAACCTGAAGGCTGACCACACTGCGCGATCTGCCCGCTAGCGTGAAGCGGGGCGGGTCGGCGGCACTGGGTAGGGTAGTGATGGCGTTGACCGCCTGCTGAATATCCTGATAAACGCGCATCACATCGACGCCGTCAATCAGCGTCGCGCTGACCATACCGCTGCCTTCACCAGCGCTGGAGGTCAGCTCATCAATACCTTCTACATTCGATACCGCCGCTTCAACGGGGAGCAGTAGGCTCTGCTCGACATCTTCTGGCGTGGCGCCGGGGTAGCTGATGCTGACCTGAACAATTTCAATTTCAAACTCAGGAAAGACCTCTTTTTTAATCGCGAGCGATGCCATAAGGCCCCCCACGATAAACAGCAGCATCAGCAGGTTAGGCGCAACGCCATGGTCAATCATCCAGGCAAGCGGGCCGCGACGCATTAGCTGCTCTCCTCATCACGGGTGGGCGCGTCGTTGCGCGAGCGAACGCGAACCTGTTGTCCTTCCTGGGGCTGGGCAAGACCTGAAGTGACAACGCGCTGACCAGCCTCCAGGCCGCTGCGCACCAGCGCTTCATTTTCACCCCGATAGGCAAGCGACACCGTTGTGCTGTGTAGGCGGTCTTCATCGTCCACCCACCAAACGCGCTCACCTGGGCGTAGCGCCGCCGAGGGCAGGGCAATCAGGTCTTCCTGTGCCTGAGTTTGAAAGGCTATTCGCATTACATCGCCCAAGCGCAGCGCGGGGCCATCGGTATCCAGCGCCAATGGGTCATTCACCGCAATCAACAGCTGTGCCTGAAGTCCGCTCTCTTCCAAATTAGGTAAAATCGATATCAGTACACCTTCCCGCGAAGCGCCTTCTGGCCAGCCCCGGCTGGTAATCGTGACCTGACTACCCGGCGCCAGCCATTCAAGTGCATCGCCAGGCAACGAGGCGCGCACCCAGAATTGCTCAACACCGACCAGGTTAATCACCTCGGTTCCTTGGCTTAGCAGGCTGCCAGCGCCCACCAAGCGCTCTTGCACCATCGCCTTCCACGGGGCGGTCAACGTTGCGCGCTCAAGGTTGAGCGCTGCCTGGTCGCGTATCACACGTGCCTGAGTCAGTTGAGCCTGGGCCTGGCGCAGTTGAGGCTCGCGCAGGACCAGCGAGCGTCGCTCGGCGGAAAGCTGGCGCCCAAACGACTCGTACTCACTACGGGCGCGCTGCTGTTCGGCATTTTCAAGCGCCACCTGCGCTTGAGCATTGCTTAGCTGGGCCTCGGCGTCTTCCAGGGCAAGGCGCAAATCGGCCTGGTCGATATATGCAACGGGCGCGCCTTCCTCAACGACCTGGCCTGGAAAAACGCCCTCCCCAAAGCGTTCCAACTGACCTGCCACGCGGCTGGCCAGCAGGGCTGTCTGCTCGGCTTCTACTCGCCCAAAGCCGCTCAGTAGAGGCGATAGGGCGCTCTGTTCGACCGTCATGACATTGACGACAGGCGGCGTAGGTGGCGGGGGAGCACGCCGCTCAATACGCGGCGGCTGGTTGATAATCCACCAGGCGCAGGCTAAGCCGATGGCAAACACCAACAGGGCCAGTACGGCGCCTAAACGGACACGGCCTTGTTGCATCGAGGAGAAAGAGTCATGAGGTTTTATTAACACGGAGTACCCGTTGCAAGAGCGAAAACGTAGTAAAAGCGAAAATTCCGGTATAAGAAGCGTATCATGCTAGCATCACGCACTGGCTCGCAGAGATTAGGTAAGCATTATGAAAATAGCGTGCAACTCTTCGCTAAC